>CAJLYN010000273.1 GCA_905210875.1 uncultured Bacteroides sp.
TGACCGACGGCCCGGTCACCACCGTGAACATGCTGCTCTTTGAGATGGGCGAGTGTGTCCGCCGGGGTATGGACCCGGTCCGTGCCCTGGCCATGGTCACCAGCAACGCCGCCAAAATCGTGAAGGTGCAACAGCTCGC
Source organism: uncultured Bacteroides sp. (assembly GCA_905210875.1). GTDB lineage: Bacteria > Bacteroidota > Bacteroidia > Bacteroidales > UBA11471 > Caccoplasma. Next base: position 140 of record CAJLYN010000273.1, read on the forward strand.
ACTCAAAAACGGCGCTCCCATCATTGCCCTCAATGACTCGGGAGGTGCCCGCATACAGGAAGGGGTAAACAGCCTCTCGGGATATGCCTCGATTTTCTATCAGAACACCATTGCATCGGGTGTCATACCCCAAATCTCGGCCATTCTCGGCCCCTGCGCCGGCGGAGCCTGCTACTCTCCTGCCCTCACCGACTTCATCTTCATGGTGAAAGAGAAGAGCCACATGTTCATTACCGGTCCCGACGTGGTAAAGGCTGTTACACACGAAGAGGTGGGTAAAGAAGAACTGGGCGGAGCCTACACCCACAGCAGCAAGAGCGGTGTTGCCCACTTCATGTACGACACCGAAGAAGAGACACTCATGCACATCAAGGAGCTGCTCAGCTTCCTCCCCTCAAACAATATGGAAGACGCCCCCCTCGTAGCCTGCACCGACGATGTACACCGCCAGGTCGAGGAGTTGCAGACCGTCATACCCGAAGACTCCAACATGCCCTACGACATCAAAGACATCATCGAGCCGGTTGTCGACGACCAGTACTTCTTTGAGGTCATGCCGCACTTCGCCCCCAACATCGTGGTCGGCTTCGCCCACCTGGGCGGACGTTCGGTGGGTATCGTGGCCAACCAGCCGGCCTACCTTGCCGGAGTACTCGACATCGACGCTTCCGACAAAGCCGCACGGTTCATTCGCTTCTGCGACTGCTTCAACATACCCATCATTACCTTCGAAGATGTTCCCGGCTTCCTGCCCGGCACCATACAGGAGCACAACGGCATCATACGACACGGTGCCAAGATAGTCTATGCCTATGCCGAAGCCACCGTGCCCAAAGTTACCCTCATCACCCGCAAAGCCTACGGAGGAGCCTACATCGTGATGTCAAGCAAACCGACGGGAGCCGACGTAAATCTGGCCTACCCGCAGTCCGAAATTGCCGTCATGGGTGCCGAAGGTGCCGTCAATATTCTTTACCGCAAAGCAACTCCCGAGGAGAAAGCCGAGAAAATCAAAGAGTACGAATCGGAATTCTCGAATCCCTACCGGGCTGCCGAACGCGGATACATCGACGAAATCATCATGCCGCGCGACACCCGCTGGAAACTGATTCAGGCCCTGGCCATGTGCTCCAACAAAAACCAGAGCAACCCGCCCAAGAAACACGGCAACATGCCCCTGTAATCACCCTCCACACATAACGCAAAAAAGGATAGGCCTGAGACCTATCCTTTTTTATACCCAAAAATCAAATAAATTTCTAATTGCTTGATGAAACAATCGAGGGGCTTTTATTCCCAAAACAAGTCGACCATTCTCATTGAGCAGGAACCCGACTTCAATTTCAACAATCTGTTCTTCTTTTCCACCATATAAAACAACTGTCCTAACAACACGAAACGAGGCATAATATCTTTTTAAATATTTTTCCTCAAAACTATTGTAAAGAGATAATTCAGCTATACCTTTTTTTCTATTTGTGTATTTTTTCCCTTCTATTGTAATAATCTCGTGCTCTTCAATATCCACTAAAACCAAATCGGGTATAGCTATGATACGAGACTTATCTCCCGCTTTATATGCCTCTCTATCATCATATTTTGCCAAAGGAATATGTTGGCCGTCTGAGGTAACGAAATAACCTTTTTCACAACCAGCATGATTCTCAAATATAGAATATCCTGTTGTAAAATTTTCTACGACAATATGCATAAATATCGTACCTAATTTTTCCCCTTGTGTTTCATATCGCCAATATGTGTCAAACATTTTACATGGAGGAATTTGCAAACCTTGCAATTCAAGTCCTAAAATATGGGCTATTTTAACAAACTTGTTATCTGCACCTACATGTTCTTGTTCCAATCCATGGCATGTAATTTCTATTCTACCGTTCCACCCTAAACACCTCAACACGGCCGATATTATGCTCAACGCACCAATATTGGGATCATGAGCCAAGCCCCCCGATTTATACAAGCGTCCAGATATTTCTATCTTATCGGAGAATTTCAATATTTCAATTGGAATATTTCCTTTTGGGGGACGTCTCATATTATTTTTAAAACAGATAACGTCATCAATACTTTGGAAGGGTTTGAATAGATTCCTATCGAGTTTTTTCCCTAAAATTTCAATTCCCAATGTCATTAACAATCTTGTCCCAAAAATATATGTTTCTGTGGGAACCTGTTTCTGTGTGATTTGTAAATTATACAGCATTATCTTCTTGGTATGAGGATAATAATAGTGTATATAAACAAATTTTGAGCAGCGTTGGTAAACCCCGGTATTCCGACTTTCCTTATCATCCGTTTTAGTCTCTTCTATTGCATAAATAGGAGTATCTTTTGCTTGTGGTTGTGCTTCTTGATAAAATACGAGAAAATCTGTAAAACTGGAA
>CAJLYN010000274.1 GCA_905210875.1 uncultured Bacteroides sp.
CCCAGACCCACATAGATGATGATGATGGCCAGTCCGTATATGATGGCATCGCGTATTGAGCGGCTGCGGTTGTTGGAGCGTTTCAGGAAGAAGCTCACCGTCATAGGAATCATGGGCCATACACAGGGCGTGAGCAGGGCGAGCAATCCACCTACGAAACCGGAGAAGAATAGAAACCAAAACGAGGTGTCGGCCGAAGCTGTTGTCTCGCCACGAGCTTGCAATTTGTCAATGACCGGAGTCCACAAGTCAACGCCAGCCGTTTGTGTTGCCGGGGAGGTCTCGGCAACACTCTCTTGTGCAGGCTGGGTTGCCGGCTCACTTTGAGCAGTCTTTACGGTTTCGCTATTTTTTTTTTCGGCAGGAGTTGTCTCCTGTTTCACTTCTTTTTTAGGGGTTGTCTGGGTCGCTTTGGGTGCAGCAGCAGCTACTTCGGCAGCCGAGAGCCCTTTCCCGGTAAATTCAAACTCTTCGTTGGTTGGGGGCAGACACGACTGGTCGTCGCAGCACATGTAGCGCAGGTATCCTTTTACGGCGAAGTTTTCACCGGTGAGTTTGATGCGTTGAACAAAGGTTACCTCTTTTTCGTACCAGTTAAGCTCCATACCGAATGTTTCGTCGTATTTGGTTATCAGGTTAGAGGCCGAGGTTACGTTGCCCACCAACTCGGCTCCTTCGACGGTGGTGAAGGTAAACGACGTAGGAGTAGGACCATCTTCGGGAATGTTTATTCCATAAACGTGCCAATGGTCGTCGATAGTGGCTGTAAATTGCAACTCTTTTTCTGTCTTAGATACATCGGTCATGGAGAATTTCCAATGAACCGGGTCCTGCATCTGTGCTTTTCCCAGACCGAAAGTCAGGAGTAGTCCGAGAAGGAAAATCAGTTTTTTCATTGTTTTTTGTTAGGCTCTAATTATTGTTTCATTTCCTTTTTTCCCTTTTGTTGGAGAAAAAAAAGAAATGTGTATTTTAGAATTTCACGCCAAAGGTAAGAATTATATTGTTATTTTTCGTTATCAAATGCGCTTTTTCCGAGCCAGAAATATTTTTATCGGGAATTGCCGAGTAGGCCATAACCTCTTCGCTGGTGCGGCGGTGCAGGTAAGCCACGTCGATGTAGACGTGTTTGAAGCGGTATCCTATACCTCCCGAATAGTTGTTTTTGGTGCGGTTCAATGTGTAGCTGGGTAGTGTGCCGGCCGTGGGGACATAACTGGTATTGTCGAGCCATTCGTCCGAGACAGGTGATGACGTAAACGAGTATCCGACGCGGAGACTCAGTTGCGGGGTAACGCGGTATTCACCGCCGAGTCGTACCGTATGTGTATTTTTTAAGTAGTCGCGTATGTCGCTGTTATCATAGGAGTAGGTCTCCTCATAGCCGTTCTCGTCGCTCAATTTCATACGGGAGTAGGCCGTGTATTCATAGTCGGCGCTGACGAGAGCTTTATAGCCTATCTGGTAAGAGGCTCCCACCATGAAGCGCAACGGGGTGCGCAGGGAGAAGTGTTGGGTCGATACCGGGGTGCTGCTTTGAGAATTGGCTTGTGTCTCGAGATAATTCTCTAGGTAGATGTAGTTGTTGATAATGTCGCCGTAAGCCGTGCGACGCACCGAATAGTAAGTAGGGGTGTGTATGGCCGCACCGATGCGCAATGAATTGGTGACGTAGGCAATGAATCCGGCTTTGAAGTTGACGCCCGTACCGTTCAATGTAAGTTCGTTGTAAAGAGAGTATTCCGATGAGGTTATAGGGTAGAGCGTTGCGTCGATTTCGGTCTCGCCGGTAGCTCCGTAAAGATTTTCTCCATAGTCAGAGACGAGAGAGTATTTAAGGTCGGTAATTCCTAGGCCAAGGCCGAAGAATACTCGGTCGGCAACATTCCCTCCAAAGTTGAAGGTATATTCGTTGTTATAGCCGCTTTCCCGCACGTCGAGGTAGCCGTTCCCCCAAGTGCTTCCTTGTGAGAAAAGTCCGTAATAGGAGTTGTTGGCGGCAGTTGCCGTGGGAGAGTAGGCCATCAGGAAATTGTCGTAGGCAAGAATGTCGAGCCAGGGAGCACCATTGTCGTAAGCACCGTTTGCGGTGAGTAGATTATTGGGATTTTCGCTGCATAATCCGGCGATGGAATTGGTGAGTGAACCGTTGAGAGAGTTGTAGCTGACCCGATAGTTGCGAGCATAGTTTTTCCGGCTGTTGTAGGCCACGCCAAAGTTGATGTTGCGCAACAGCATGTTCCCGAAGTTGAAGGTGCCGACAAAACCCAGATTATCGAAGTTGACCCGAGTTTTGTTGTTACGACTGTTCCCGGGAAGATTGTCTATTTGAGTCGATTGTGGCGATATGGTCAGTGTGGTGACTACTTCGTTGGAGCGGTATACACCTATGCCGGCCGGATTTTGCGACAGGGTACTGATATCGCCTCCGAGTGCCGTAAAAGCACCACCCATGCTTACAAACCGGGCCGTACCTATAAGGTCGGTATCGGTCAGCTTGAGAGCTTCGACAGCCGATTGTGCCGA
>CAJLYN010000275.1 GCA_905210875.1 uncultured Bacteroides sp.
TCTTTTATAATCATATCTAAGCGTGCTAATTTTTTTTAATCGGTCTTATTATCGCTAAAGTATGCTTAGAGTTTAATTTTATTAATATCTACATATGAAAGAACTACTTTTTTCCCTGTCGGTCATCTGAGGGGGCGTTTGGCAAAATATTTGTTGTAGGGGAATTGATTTGTATAGCTGCAATTCTTTTGTTGAAAATATTATTCTCTTTGTAAGAAAGTTGATGTCGTCCGTATAAAAGTTTATGCCGATGATTGATGGCAAGGTCGCGTGTTTGAAGGTGAGAGCAGGAACGAATATGCGCGAAATGAATGAAAGAGGTATGTATGTTGTAGGAAGGAAGAAGATTTTGCTCAATTGAATGAATTTCTTCTTTTTCCGACGGGACTACAATCTTTTGTAGTCCCGTCATTTTTTTGATAGCAATGAAGATGGTGAAAATATATTAAATCTGAGACTGCTACGGTATTGATGATAAAATATCGTTAGTTTTGCAAATGGTATGAACGAAAAGTCTCGACGATGTCGGGAGAGGTCGTGCCGCGACGGGCAAGGGCCCGACCGCATGTCTAACTAAAATATATCTGTTTGGACCCTGATAGTTTCTTATCGAGCTTTTGGGCTTCGATTGAGATTGCTCCGGTGACATGGAGCAATGCCTTGTATCTTGTTTTATCTCTTTTCTTTTTGGGCGTGTCGGCATTTATGTCGGCATTAGAAATAGCATTCTGTTCACTCTCTTCCCGAGATATGGAGAAGATAGAAGCCGGGGAGTCGCCTCGTGATTCTCGTGTGGGAGAGTTGGTGCAACGGTCGCCACGACTGTTGGCCGAGATTTTTATCGTGAACAATCTGGCCAACATGGCCGTCATCATGGCCGGAATATTTTTTCTGACCGATATTTTTGATTTTTCCCTGTATCCGTGGTTGGTGTATACATTGGCGTTTTTGCTTTTTGCCTTTCTGATATTGCTTTTCGGAGAAATAATGCCAAAGGTCTATGCCCGACAGAATGCCCTGGCCATGGCACGGCGGTCGGTGCCGGTGATGACACTGCTCGAAAGGACGTTGAGCGGGGTCTCCCGCGTGATGGTGGGTATGGCATCGTATATCGAACGCCGTTTTGGTCACAAGGAACCGGCCATCTCGATGGACGAGCTTTCGCATGCCGTGGAGATGACGCAGGCTGCCTCGGGTGAGGAGAAGGAACTGTTGCAGGATATCGTACACTTCGGCGACAAGACGGCGCAGGAGATTATGACTGCCCGCACCGACCTCACCGATGTCGATATTCACATCGATTTCCCGTCGCTTCTGCGGGTGGTGGTCGATACGGGCTATTCGCGTATTCCTGTCTACGACGGTTCGCAAGACAATATCAAGGGTATCATATATATCAAGGACCTCTTGCCCTACCTTTCGCGGGGCGACGACTTTGATTGGCGCCACCTGCTGCGCCCGGCCTATTTTGTCTCGGAAGAGAAGCCCATCGACGAGTTGCTCGAAGATTTCCGCCGCCAACGGATACACATGGCGGTGGTGGTCGATGAGTTTGGCGGCACCTCTGGTATTGTTACGCTCGAAGATGTGCTGGAAGAGATTGTGGGCGAAATCAGCGATGAGTATGACGACGACGAGCCCCTCTATACACGCATCGACGACCACCAGTATGTGTTCCAGTCGAAGATACCGCTGGAAGATTTTTATGAGGTGACGGGTGCCGACCCGTCGGAGTTTGGGCTCGACGACGATGTGGAGACGCTGGCCGGACTGGTGCTTTTTGCCACGGAAGATTTTCCCAAGCCTCTCGATACCATACGCATGGGGCGCTTCTGCTTTCAGGTACTCGACATCGACAAATACCGCATCGGCAAGGTAAAGGTCACTTTTGAAGATAAAACGTGCGACAAAGACGATGAGTAGACCCCGCATCACCCTTCTGCTGGCGTTGGCCTGTATGCTCGCAGCCGTCTCGTGCCGGCAGGGTCGGGAAGGGGTGCCGCGACCCGAGGGTCTCTTGCGCATCGAGCGGACCGATACTCTCTATCGCGCCTTTTCTCCCCGCTTTCCCCTGACATTTGAGATTCCCTCGCAGGCCGTTGCTGAGGCCGACTCCACTTCGCCAGACTGGCTCAACATTGTTTATCCCCATTACGGTGCCACGCTGTGGTGCAGCTATGTGGCTCTTACACCCGAGACCCGCGATGCCCGCCTGGCCGAGAGCCGCGAACTGGTATATGTGCACGCCTCCAAGTCTCCCTCGATTTCGGTACAGCGTTACGACGACGAGAGCCGGCGGATACATGCGCTTCTCTATTACCTGTCGGGAGAGGCTGCCACCCCTTTGCAGTTTGAGGTAACCGACAGTGTCTCTTCTCTTTTCAGGGGGGCGCTCTATTTCGATGCCCCTGTGCGCAGCGATTCGGTAGCCCCTGTTGTCGGATATATTGCCGACGATGTGGCCCATCTGATAGAAACCTTGCAATATACCCCTGCCCATGCCCATCAGTAACGTGTACGAGCC
>CAJLYN010000276.1 GCA_905210875.1 uncultured Bacteroides sp.
CCGCCATGCCTGCGGCCAGAAACCCGGGCAACAGACTTTGCGATAAAGAGATGTGCCGGGCATTTTTTATCCAGAATGCTATTTTGTTCATCAGGGCGGCGAATGTACAAAAAAAATACGATATCCCCACTATCGGCTCACAAAGTTTCACACTCTGAGGCGCGTTACTACCGAAGTTTCCATGGACTGCTTTCTTTTTGACATTCGTTGTTTTGACAGGTTTAGAAAACAAATCATGGCAGCAGAAACAAAAAATATCCTTGATTAGAGAAAAATTTCCTTAATATGACGACTCCATATTGGAAAATAGATTACCTTTGTAGCCGATTTAGAAGAAAGAAATCGATATAAAAATTTTCATAGGTCAAATTAATTTTAAAAGCAATGAAATTAGACTTAACAAAGTATGGAATTGAAGGGGTAAAAGAGATTATCCACAACCCTTCGTACGACGAACTTTTCGCCGAAGAAACCAAACCGGGTCTCGAAGGCTATGAAAAAGGTCAGGTAACCGAATTGGGCGCCGTAAATGTAATGACAGGTATCTACACCGGCCGTTCGCCCAAAGACAAATTCCTCGTTATGGACGAAACCAGCAAAAACACGGTATGGTGGACTTCTGACGAATACAAAAACGACAACAAACCCGTAACCGAAAAGGCATGGGCCGCTTTGAAAGAGCTTGCCGTAAAAGAACTCTCCAACAAAAAACTCTACGTGGTAGACTGCTACTGCGGTGCCAACGAGGCTACCCGTCTGAAAGTGCGCTTCATCATGGAAGTAGCATGGCAGGCACACTTCGTAACCAATATGTTTATCCGTCCTGCCAAAGCAGAACTGGAAAACTTTGAGCCCGACTTCGTGGTTTACAATGCTTCGAAAGCCAAAGTAGAGAACTATAAAGAACTCGGCCTCAACTCCGAGACCGCCGTTGTCTTCAACCTCACCACCAAAGAGCAGGTAATCCTCAACACCTGGTACGGCGGCGAAATGAAGAAAGGTATGTTCTCGATGATGAACTACTTCAACCCCCTGCGCGGTATCGCCTCGATGCACTGCTCGGCCAACACCGACATGGAAGAGAAGAGTTCGGCCATCTTCTTCGGTCTCTCCGGAACCGGTAAGACAACCCTCTCGACCGACCCCAAACGTAAACTCATCGGCGACGACGAGCACGGCTGGGACAACGAAGGCGTGTTCAACTATGAAGGCGGTTGCTATGCCAAGGTTATCAACCTCGACAAAGAGAGTGAACCCGATATCTACAACGCCATCAAACGCGACGCCCTCCTCGAAAACGTTACGGTCGATGCCAACGGCAAAATCGACTTCGCCGACAAGAGCGTAACCGAGAACACCCGCGTTTCGTACCCCATCTACCACATCGAAAACATCGTTAAGCCCGTATCGAAAGGCCCGCACGCCAAACAGGTTATCTTCCTCTCGGCCGATGCCTTCGGCGTACTGCCCCCCGTTTCGATTCTGACTCCCGAACAGGCTCAATACTACTTCCTCTCGGGCTTCACCGCCAAACTGGCCGGTACCGAGCGTGGTATCACCGAGCCCACTCCCACCTTCTCGGCTTGCTTCGGTGCTGCCTTCCTTTCGCTGCACCCCACCAAATATGCCGAAGAACTCGTAAAGAAGATGAATATGACCGGTGCCAAGGCTTACCTCGTGAACACTGGCTGGAACGGTACCGGAAAACGTATCTCGATACGCGACACCCGTGGTATCATCGACGCTATCCTCGATGGTTCTATCGAAAAGGCTCCGACCAAAACGATTCCCTACTTCGACTTCACCGCACCCACCGAGCTGCCGGGTGTAGACCCCAAAATCCTCGATCCGCGCGATACCTACGCCAATGCTTCGGAGTGGGACGTTAAAGCCAAAGACCTGGCCGGACGTTTCATCAAGAACTTCGCCAAATTCACCGGAAACGAAGCTGGAAAAGCTCTCGTTGCTGCCGGCCCGAAACTCTAACAAGAGAATCAACTTTATAACCGAAGAGGGGTGCTTCCGCAAGGAGTGCCCCTCTTTTATTCCCGCTACCGGAGGACGGAACCAGGCAAGCGTCCGCGGGTCAAACACACGGAACAGCAAACAAACCTCCGCCTCATCTGTTATATAACAAAACAACAATCGCTATGAAGATACAGAAAATCAGAAGCCGGGAAATTCTCGACTCCCGCGGCAACCCCACCGTCGAGGTCGACGTCTACGGCGAAAATGGTGTGATGGGCCGGGCATCGGTACCCTCCGGGGCATCGACCGGCAGTAACGAAGCTCTCGAACTGCGCGACGGCGACAAACGTCGCTACGGCGGGAAAGGAGTAGAACAGGCTGTCGCCAACGTCAACGGAGAGATAGCCGACGCACTCGAAGGGGAATGTCTCTTTGACCAGATAGCCATAGACCGCCGCATGATAGAACTCGACGGCACACCCAACAAGTCGCGGCTGGGTGCCAACGCCATTCTGGGCGTCTCGCTGGCCA
>CAJLYN010000277.1 GCA_905210875.1 uncultured Bacteroides sp.
GGCTGCCGCACTTCACCAGATAGAGCTGTCCGCCGAGAATGGGTATTTCCACACATGTGTCAGAGGCGACTCCTCGATATACCGGCACGCCGGCAGCGGTATATACGGCAATCGGAGTTCCCGCATCAGCATTCGCTATTGTCAGGCCACCGGCCGAGACATATACCCTTACCGCAGCTTCGGCATCGGCTTCCACCTCTTCGCCTCCCGAAAAATCCATCTCCACTATATGGGAAAAATCTTTCCACTCATAGGCCGACTTATAAACCTCGGCCGTTCCTCGGGGCACATAGAGTGTGCAAACTTGTTTGTCGGTTTCCCCAAAAGAAAAGTTACATTCGGGCGGATTTATGGCTTGGCAAAATATATTTTTCAAATTGAAGCAATTAGCAAAAGCAAAGGGAGCTATCGTCTTCACCCCGTCGGGAATAGTGATGGAGGCAAGGTGATGACAACCGGAAAAAGCGTGTTGGTCTATCTCCGTCACCTCATCGGGAATAGCGATGGAATCGAGGCTGCTGCAATCGTAAAAAGTCCACTCGTCTATCGACGTCAACCCGCTGCCAAGCGATACCGTTGCAAGGTTGCCGCATTGGTAAAAAGCACAGCGGCCTATCTCCGTCACCCCGGCGGGAATAGAGACGGAGGCAAGACGGCTACAACCGCTAAAAGCACTTTCGCCTATCATCGTCAACCTGCCAGGAATAGCTATGGAGTCAAGGCTGGTGCAATCGGAAAACGCCCACTCGCCTATCGACGTCAACCCACTACCAAACGAAACCTTCTCAAGACTGCTGCAATCGGAAAAAGCATTCTTGCCTATCGTCGTCAATCTGTCACCAAGCAACACTGTCGTAAGACCACTACAATCGGAAAACGCCCTTGCGCCTATCTCCTTCACCCCATCGGAAATAGCGATGGAATCAAGGCTATGACAAGCAGTAAAGACCCCCTCGCCTATCGACTCCAATCCAGCGGGAAACGATACCGTAGCAAGGTCGAAACATTGATAAAAAGCGTCATAGCCAATCGACGTTATCCCGACAGGAATAGCAATGGAGGCAAGGCGGGTGCATTTGTAAAAAGCTTTCTCGCCTATCGATGTCGCCCCACTATCAAGCGATACAGTTTTGAGGTCGCCACATCGGTGAGAAGTACTGTTGCCGGCCGTTCCACTACGAAGCGATACCGTTTCGAGGCGCCCATTACAGAAAAAAGCCTCATCACCTATCGACGTCAACCCGGCGGGAAGCGATACCTTGGTAAGATTATCACAATATGAAAACGCCCCTGCGCCTATCGTCGTTATCCCATCGGGAATAGCGATGGAATCAAGACGGGTACAACCGGAGAACGCCCCTGCGCCTATTGTCGTTATCCCATCAGGAATAGAGATGGAGTCAAGGCCACTATCGGAAAAAACGCCTTCTTCTATCGTCGTCAAGCCGTCAGGAAGCGATACCGTCGTAAGGCTACGGCAACCGGAAAAAGCATTATCTTCTATCGAAGTGACTCCGTCGGGAATATTAATCGACGTAAGGCCGCGGCAATACAAAAAAGCGCTATTGCCTATCGTCGTCACCTCATCGGGTATATCAATAGAGACAAGGCTGCTGCATTCTGCAAAGACTCTTCGGTCTATCCTCGTCAACCCTTTGGGTAGGGTGACAGAGACGAGACTGCTGCAACCGAAAAAAGCATTGTCTTCTATCGAAGTGACTCCGTCGGGAATATTAACCGATGTAAGGCCACGACAGCCCCAAAAAGCGCCATTGCCTATCGTCGTCACCTCGCCGGGTATATCAATGGAGGCAAGGCTGCTGCAATCGGAAAAGACTTTGCTGTCTATCAACTTTAACCCTTTGGGAAGTGCGACAGAGACGAGACCGCTACAACCTGAAAAAGCATTGTCTTCTATCGAAGCGACTCCGTCGGGAATAGCAATAGTGGCAAGGCCGCAACCGGAAAAAGCGCTACGACCTATCGTCGTCACCTCGCCGGGTATATCAATGGAGGTAAGACTACTACAACCCAAAAAAGTTGAGTCGTTTATTGACTCCATCCCGCCAGGAAGTGTAACAGAGACGAGACCACTGCAACCGGAAAAAGCGCTGCGGCCTATCGTCGTCACCTCATCGGGTATATCAATGGAGACAAGGCTGCTGCAATCGGAAAAAGTAGAGTCGTTTATTGACTTCAACCCACCGGGAAGTGTTACAGAGACAAGAGCACTACAACCGGAAAACGTGTTGTCGCTTATCGAAGTGACTCCATCGGGAATAGCAATAGTGGTAAGGCTGCTGCAACCCGAAAAGGCATAGTTGCCTATCGTCGTCACCCTGTCGGGAATAGTGACAGAGAGGAGACCGTTGCAACCGTAAAAAGCACTACTGCCTATCGACTCCAATCCGGCAGGGAGCGTTATCGAAGCAAGGTCGCTGCAACCGGAAAAAGCGCCATTGCCTATCCTCGTCACTGTATAGGTTGTGCCATTGTAA
>CAJLYN010000278.1 GCA_905210875.1 uncultured Bacteroides sp.
GATAGCTGTACAGGCTCGTCTGCATATCCCCGAAGTAAGGTGTACCGTTAAGAGAAAAAGCACCGTCGCGATAGCTGCCCAGGTCGATGACACGCATGGGGCGGTAGCCGCTTGATATTATCGACTCCTTTGTTGCCAGGTCGTCGAGCCCGTAAGCATATTGCCGGGTGATGGCACCCAGGCCGTTCACCCGCAGCACATGCAGGTACTCGTCGTTGCCGATGAAAGTAAGTGAATAGTCTATCGGATCGTCCGTTACAAGAGCCAGCGATACGGGCGAATCCGCAGCCATGGCGCTGGCATACAGCAGGTCGGCCGACGTGCCCGTCAGATGTTGAAGCAGTGAAGCAAATGCCGCAGCATCATCTTCTACGATAACCGTGTGGTCGCTATCGGTACTGTAATTGAAGGAGGCTTTTGGGTAGAAATTCTTGTCGGTAAAGGCTTCCACAGAGACATTCGACAGGTCTTTTTCCGCGCACTCGTCCAACTCGCTTTTCTTGGCAAACTCCGAATGGCTCCAATAGCTCTGAGCAAGAATCTTCCCGTCTTCTCTGAATCGTACGTCGTACATATAGCCGTCGGCTCCCAGAAAAATCACGCGGGCCGAAACAAACGTGCCGCTTCCCGGGCTCTCCACAAAGCTGCAACTGGCTCCCGACACCAGGGTAGTGATGCCCGTCGATTTCACCAGCAGGTGCCGCTGATGGTTGGCCGCATCGAACAGGTCGGCCATACTCATCTTCGTAAACGAGCGTACTCCCGGTGTCGTCGTTTCGGTATCGTCGTCGAGTGTACATTCCCACATCGAGGTAGGCAAAACCCCTTTATTCAGGAAGTTCGATTCATCAATGCCCGTTGCCCACCAGGAGTAGGCCTTCTCGTCAAAATCGCCCTGCGACACATTCGACAAGTCGCTCTGGGCGTATGCCGTCATGTCGACATTGGAAAGGTCTTTCTTGGCGTAGCTTTCCAGTGCGGCATATTCGGCCAGGCTCATGGGAGTAACCATATATTCCCAGTAGGTTCCGTTCCAGTACAGGGTTACCACCGAGGTGCCGGAGATTTCAATACTGAGAGGAACCTCCTGGTTGGTAAAATGGGTGAACGTTACGGTACCCGATTGGTTGGTCGGATAGAGATAGACCGTCTTGATGCCATCTTTCACTTCGGGAACGAAGGTCTCGGCATCATCGACCACTCCGCTCAACCAGTTGTCGACCCGGTTGCTGTCGACCCAGCGCCGGTTTATCTCGTCCCATACCCAGAGCGACAGGGTCTCTCCGTTGAGGAAACAGCTTCCCGGCATGCCGAGAGGGTGTTGGGAGAGAAAGGCTCCGAGACCGAAGTAGTATCCGAAAAATTTTCCGTGTATGTTACATTTCATGCTGTATCGGTTTTAAAAGTTATGTTCAAGTGTAAAGTAGCTGTTTGCGCATGATTTCGGCTTTATCGCTCTGCCCGAGTATGTCGAACACCAGTGCGGCACACAAATAGCAGGCCGAGTCGCCCAGGAGAGGGCAAAGGTCGTATCCGCTTTCCTGTTCCTGCGGGAGGGGCAGATATACGGCACTTTTTACCTCGTGGCGGTGCATATACGGGGGCAGGGAGTAGTAGTCGAGAACGATGCGGCCCTGTTCGTCGCCCGAAACGACGGCGACGGGTTTCTCGGTTCCGCCCCGGGCATAGGGGTTGAGTTGTTTCTCGGCCGTCGGGTGGCGGTTGTCGATAAAGCGGGTAACGGGTCGTCGCCACCCTTTCATCTCAAAGCGGAGCATGCGCAAGGTGTCGTCGGGCAGGACAACCCGCCCGCTGCCGTCCTGGCGCATCTCGGGCGTCAGTCGGCTGCTGATGTCGACACCGCGACATATCGATTCGGGTGCGACGAGCAGTTGTCGGGCAAGGGCTTCGGGCCACTTGGCGCGGATATACTGTTCGATGTCGGCGCCGCCCGTCTGGCTCACGATGCGGTCCCAGTCGGGAGTGAGCTCTTCCATGTCGGTCTTGACACGGTTTATCCATTCATCGGTTGTCAGGAACATAGCAGACTCCTTTCTTCGTTAGGCGGTGAGATGCGGAAAACAGATACCTTTTTCGCGGGCAGCCTTTTCGATGCTCGTGGGCGAACGCAGACGGTTGGCCGGTACGAGGTAGGGCTCTTTGCGCAGGAGTTCGCGGGCGGCCTGCCACGACACAATCTCTTCGATGGGGGTGGCGTCGGGTTGAGGCGTGGCCACACCGGTCTCGTTGTAGAGGTCGAAGAGGTGGCCGTAGTCGATATCTTGCTCGATGGCCTCCTGCAATTCGCTGTTGGCGGTGGTGTAATAGCCGTGTATGTTGTCTTTGGCGATGAACCGTATGCGCACCTTTTTATCGCCCATGCGGACGATGGTGTTGAGGTTGCCGTGCAGGGTTTCGTAGGTTTTTATCTTTTTCATAATCGTGTGTTTTTTTGAAGTTTACGGCGGG
>CAJLYN010000279.1 GCA_905210875.1 uncultured Bacteroides sp.
ACCCCTTCTTTTTTTGTCATGCCGTTGAATGGCGCCGTGTGCAGCAGGTTCGCCGTTTTAGCGGTATTGGTCGGCCTCGGTTCCCTATATTAGGAGCGGTTTACCGCTTGGCGATCAGGGTGATGCCCAGCGAGCAGAGAGCCAGCATGGCCCCTGTGGCTGCCACACCGCCCCAGCCGGCCCGGCTCCATGCTGTGCCCGAGAGGAAGGTGCCCAGCGAACCACCGATGAAGTAGAGTGTCATGAATATCGTGTTGATGCGGTTGGACGCTTTGGGGTTGAGGGCGAAAATGACGGTCTGGTTGCTCAGTTGAATGCACTGCATGCCGATGTCGAGCAGCAGTATGGCTGCGATGATGGCGGCATAGGTATCGCCGGCGAAGTAGGCGACGGCCCAGGCTGTAAGCATCAAGGCTGCACCTGTGAGGTTGAAGTTGCGCACTCCGAAGCGGCCGACGAAGCGACCTACCACCGAGGCGGTCATGGCTCCGGCCACTCCGCAGAGGCCCAGCAGTCCCACCGTGTCGCTGCCGGCAAAGAAGGGCGCTTGTGCCATGTGGAAGGTGAGAGAGGCCCACAGGGCCAGGAACGACCCGAAGGCCAAGGCAGCCCGCAGGGCGCAGATGCGCAGCAGCGGGTAGTCGCGCAGAATGGAGAGCAGCGAGCCCATCAGCCGGCGGTAGGAACCCCGGTAGTTGCTCTCGGTGCAGGGCATGATGCGCCACACAACGAGTGTACACACCAGCATGACGGCGGCAGCTATGGCATACATGGCCCGCCAGCCGAGCCATTCGCCCACCAGGCCGCTGACGACGCGGGAGGCCAGAATGCCGGTGAGCAGTCCCGAGACGATGAGGCCCACATGGGCCCCTTTCTCTTCGGGGCGGGAGTATTGGGCGGCGATGGGTATGAATATCTGCGGCATGACTGAGCCTACCCCTACGGCAAACGAGGCCGCCATCACGGCGTGAAAGTTGCCCGACAGAGCAATGCACAGGAGGGCGACGGCCAACAGGGTGAAGCTGCATGCTACGATTTTACGACGGTCGAACATGTCGCCCGAGGGTATGACAAAGAACAGCCCGCAGGCATACCCTGCCTGGGTTATCATGGCGATGAGGCTGGCCCTCCATTCTCCCACGCCGAGGTCGTTGCCCATCAGGGCGAGTAGGGGTTGACAGTAGTAGATGTTGGCTACCGATATGGCTGCCATGGCAGCCATGGCGAATAGCAGAGCCGACGGTATGCCGGCGTTGTCGTACAGTCTCAGAGGTTGTTTCATCGGAAAATGGGGTAGGGGGATAAAAGAAAAAAACCTTACAATCGGAATTGTAAGGTTTTGTAGCGAAGCCGGGAATCGAACCCGGGTCTCATCCGTGAGAGGGATACGTGCTAGGCCACTACACTACATCGCCATCTTCAAAGACACCGCAAAGGTAGTTGTTTTATCTCGTTCTCAAAATGTTTTTACATATTTTAATACAACTTCTCGCCGGAGTCGTTTTAGGAGCGGTCGATACCGAAAAGACGACAGGCATTTTCATATGTCTGAGCTTCTATCTCGGCCGTGTCGCGATGCAGTTCGGCGGCAACAAAGGCGGCGGTCTGTTTCAGGTAGGAGGGTTCGTTGCGTTTCCCTCGGTACGGTACGGGCGCGAGGTACGGAGCATCTGTTTCGAGCAGCAGGCGGTCGGCCGGTATGGAGGGGAGAAGTTCGCGCAGCCGGTTTTTCTTGAATGTCACGGTGCCGTTGATGCCGAAGTAGAAATCGCCCAGCGCGAGTACTCTCGACAACGTGTCGGCGTCACCGCTGAAACTGTGGAAGACGCCCCGCAGGCCGAGGTGCGAGAGTCGCCGCAGTACCGTGGCAATAGGTTCGAACGCCTCGCGGCAATGAATGATGATGGGGCGGCTGAGCCGGGCGGCGAGGCGCACCTGCTCTTCAAAGACGATGATTTGTTCGTTTTCGTAGGTGCGGTCCCAGTACAGGTCGATGCCTATCTCTCCCACAGCGTGGTAGGAGCCCTCTTCGAGCAACGCGGCAATGCGTTCGAGGTCGTCGGCATAGTGGTCGGTAACCGAGGTCGGGTGCAGCCCCATGGCGGCGATGCACAAGTCGGGGTAGTCCCGCAGTGTCTGGTGCAGGGCATCGACGGTATCGAGGTCGACATTGGGAAGCATCAGGCGGGTTACGCCGTTTTCCCGGGCCCGTTGCACGACATCGGCGCGGTCGGCGTCGAACTCGGGCAGGTAGATGTGTGTGTGCGTGTCGAAAATCATGCGGTTGTCAGGCGTTGCGTTCCATCATGCGGGCAGCCAGTTCCCGTAGCGGGGCGGTGCGTTCGGGGGCTACGTTCAGGGCGTCGAGCTGTTGCAGGCTCAGCGTGTAGTACTGCTCAATCTTTTCGAGGCAGAGCCGGTCTACGCCCAGTCGGTTGTAGAGGGCCGTTACGGCGGCG
>CAJLYN010000280.1 GCA_905210875.1 uncultured Bacteroides sp.
ACCGAGCCGCATCGTCCCCGCTATCGCAAACTCATGGAGTAGTCGCTTGTCCGTACTTCTCCCTCTGTATAGCATCAACGCCGTTTCTCTTTGGGGAAACGGCGTTGATGGTTTATTGTTCGGGGAATGGCAGCTTTATTTTACATACCCATGTTTTTGCAACAAGGCATTGGCACGGCTTTCGTCTTCTTGTTTTATCATCACAATGACGGCGGCGGCCATCGAGGCTATGGGGCCGTATGGGGTGCGTACGTTGTTGCGTAGGAAGCAGTCGATGCCCGCATCGAGCAGTATCGATTCGAGCAACTGGCATTCCCACAAATCTCCCTGATATATGTCGATAATCCTGTCTTTATTCAAGGTGGCTATAACTCTTCGAGAAGTTTATTGATATCGTCCTGGTTGAAGAGTACGAATACATGGCCCAGAACCCCGATACTGGCCAGTTGCTTTTCTCCTTCATATTCGATATATCCGGTCGAGAACAGCACATAGTTCCGGCTCGAAACCAACTCTTTGGCTACCATGTCGACCACATATCCTCCCAGCATGGAGACGAGTATATTGTCGTTGTTGTCGAGCGATTCCTTGACGATGCTCTTCATGGCGTCGCGATGCTCTTCGGCCGAGGGACAGGATACGACCAGAGTCAGAATGACAACCACTGCGATGAGGCCTGCAATCCATTTTTTCATACGTTGTGAAATTTATTTTTCTTGATAGTTTATGAGGAGTGTTGAGGCAAGAGCGAGAATGCTATTCCCGCTCACCATCTCTACATAGCTTCCATCACTCATCTGCAAAGATAATTTTATCTTCTTGTTTTCAATATCGTTGGGCCGAAAATTTACTCGATACCTTTGAAACAGGTCTGTGCCTGCATGGGGGGACAGATTTTTATGTATAATAAAGACCACACAACCGAGTTGCGTGGTCTTTGTGAGTAGAAGGTAAGGCAGTTTCAGAGAATATTGCCTTGTGAGTCGATCGATACATTAATGTCGCGACCGTTGTTTTCAAGTTCGAAGAGGTAGTATTCACGTTCAGGGGTCTCTACGTAGTAGATGTCATCGATGCGATAGCTGCCGTAAATCGAGCCGTTGAAAGCCTGTTGCACGGTGGCGGGAAGGGCCGTGTAGATAGTTTCTGTCTCGGTGCGTATCCAATTGTTGGAGCTATCGAATGTCAGGTCTCTGCACACATTTCCGTCGATGATTTCTACCTCGGTGCGGTTTATCTCCTTATCCATTTCGACGATGCGGGCACCCGGGTAGCGGTTTTCGATGAAAGCTACAATGTCTTCGTTGAACGAGGGGGTAATAAAGTCTCCGTAGTCGTTGTCGTTATTGGCACCCGTCAAGGTCTTGATGAGAATGCCGTCGGCTGTGTAACTGAGGGCTACTTCATTGTCACCTCCGCCGGTGTGACTTTCGGCCTCTATCACATATACGGTCTCGAAGTTTTCCCGTTCAATCATGTCCACGTCGTCGACAACCCACGCTGAATAAGAGCTTTGTTGAAAAGCCGCTTTCACGGCATTGGGAAGGAGCGAATAGGGAATGTCGGTCTCGGTCATGTACCATCGTCCGCTGCGGTCGAACCAGGCAGCATGGTCTACATCTTTTCCATCCGGATTCAAGGAGGCGGGAGCCTTGAAGTCGGCTACGATATAACCGCTCTTTATCTCCCACGAGATGTCGTTGGCCGATGGATACATGCTTTTGAGCGTGTTTCTTGCTTCGTCGGTAGTGAGTTGTTTGTTTTCTTCTTTGTCGCAACTGTAAAAAACAGTCAGGGCACAAAGAGTTAAGGCTGTATAAAGGAATTTTCTCATAGCAATGTTTTTTATAGGATTAGTCGTCGATTTCAATGAGGTTGAAGTTCAGGTCGAAAGTCAGTTCAAGACGGTTTGTTAGCTGTACTTCATAGTCACGTTTGTCGCGATCAATTTTTACAATCGAAGCATCGGGCCAGTTCTGTTGGATGTATGCCGATATTTGTGCAGGAACGATGTTGGCCGGTACGGTAGAGTATTTGCAGTCAACCTCTTTCCAGTCACCGTTTTTGAAGAACTCTATTTTTGCACTGCTGGTGAAGACTATTTCATAGGTACTTTCGAGAAAATCCCGTTCGTATTTGGCATAGGCAACTTTTTCATTGGGGAAGTGCTGTTTGATGAACGCTTGCGACTTTTGCGGCAGTTGGTTGACGGTAATCATGCGGTCGTTGTCGGCTTTGGCGGTGATGGTACCCAGTGAGAATAAGATGGCTGCGAGAATCATTAACTTTTTCATAACTTTTGGTTTTTATGGGTTAGACATGTTTTGTATTGTTTTCTGATACAAATATCCGACCCGATTTTGAAATGAATTTGAAATAATCGACTTTTTGGAGAAAAAACGAAAATTTTTTTCTTCGGCTTAGGGCCACTCTACCGTAAAGGTGTGTTGGC
>CAJLYN010000281.1 GCA_905210875.1 uncultured Bacteroides sp.
AAATTTCTTGGAAGAAATCTCCTGTTGAAAAAAACAACAGAACGGTACGACGAAAGTTTTTCTTTCGGACTTATTTTACCATCGTTTATCCTTCTTGTTAAAAACAAAATGGTAAACATTCGCACGGATAGGTTGTTTAAGATTTGAATCTGAGTTTCACAAAAAACAATTTATCGTCATGAATATTCAAACAGGAAAAGGTACAATACCTTTGGTCATATTACTGGGTATATGGTCTATTTCGGCGCTGAATGCCATACCGGGACTGGCTGTTTCACCCATCTTAGGAGAAATGTCGACGATATTTCCCCATGCGTCGGAGTTCGACATACAGTTGCTCTCATCGCTTCCTTCGTTGTTGACAATTCCCTTTGTGCTGTTGTCAGGCAAGTTGACCGAACGTGTCAACAATATTGTCCTGTTGCAGATCGGGGCATTGGTCTTTGCCCTTACCGGACTGTTATATTTGCTCTCTACGCAGATGTGGCAGCTTATCGCGGTAAGTGCCTTGTTGGGCATTGGCTCGGGAATGATAGTACCATTATCTACCGGATTTATCTCCCGCTATTTTACCGGGAAATACCGTACCCGTCAGTTCGGTCTCAGTTCGGCCATTACCAATATCGCTTTGGTATCGGCTACGCTGCTCACAGGTTATCTGGCCGAAGTCGACTGGCATCTGCCATTTGTCGTATATTTTCTTCCGGTGGTGACGTTTGTCTTTTCTTTCTATCTGAAACGGGGACCGGCTCCTGAGGAGATACATGAGCAGAAAAAGGAACAAGGAGGCGCCGGTAAAATTTATGTCAAGCAACTGGTCGGACTTATGTTTTTTTATGGCCTGATTACCTATCTGGTGATTATTGTCAGTTTCAATCTACCTTTTCTGATGCAGGAGAATCATTTTGATGCCGAGGCTTCGGGCGTTGTCATTTCTCTTTTTTATCTGGCCATTGTCGTTCCGGGATTTTTCTTGAATAAGATTTTATCGGCATGCCGCTCGCTTACCAAATGTCTGAGCCTTCTGTGCATAGCCATAGGCTTGGCATTGATATTGGTCTCGACCGAGATCGTGGTGATGAGTATCGGTGCCATACTTATGGGGTTTGGATATGGAGTCATGCAACCCGTTATTTATGACCAGACGACACGTGTAGCCTCGCCCGAGAAGACGACTCTGGCGCTAGCTTTTGTCATGTCGATGAATTACCTGGCTATTTTGCTTGCTCCGCCTTTTATCGATGCACTCAGTAGCATTTTTCATATTCATTCGCAGCAGTTTGCTTTTGTACTTAATCTTTGCATTACATTGCTGGCTGTCGTGTGGTCGTATGTAGGTCGTCGGACATTCTTGTTCAACGATAGCGTTGATAATGATAAAACCGTGGAGGCTCTATGATGAACACAATAGCGAAAGCCAATGGGGCCATGGTTCTTTCAAAAGTTTTTGGGGGATTGAATGTCAATGCTTTACGTTATCTTCTCCCATTGTGGGTGGCTCCTCTTACCGGAGTAACATTTCGTTGTGTCTTTGCCGCGGTTGCCTTTTGGATTATTGGTTGCTGGGCAAAGCCCGAGACATCATCGACTCGAGATAAGATTGCTCTTTTCCTGATGGGGGCAATAGGTATGTACGGATATATGTTTTCTTATCTCATGGGATTGAGTCGTACCACTCCTGTCTCGGCGGCCATTTTTACGTCGATGCAACCGATATGGGTTTTTATCATGTCGGTTCTTTTTTATCGGGAGAAAATTACAGTGATGAAGGTGTTGGGTATTGTCATAGGCCTGTCGGGAGCATTGTTGTGCATCGCCACACAGGAGAGCAGCGATTTGGCAACAGATGCCTTTACCGGTAATCTCTACTGCCTGGGCAGTTCGATTGTCTTTGCCGTATATTTGATATTGAGCAACCGTTTCCTGAAAAAGACAGGAACTTTCACGCTTTTGCGATATACGTTTTCGGGAGCGGCAGTTTCCAGTCTTATCGTGATGTTTGTTACCGGATATGATGCTCCCTTGACTACCCCTCCGTTGCACTTTTGGCCCATAGCCGTCTTATTGTTTGTATTGATATTTCCTACGGTTGTCAGTTATCTGTTGATACCTGTCGGCCTTAAATATCTGAGTACGACGGTTGTTGCCATATATGGATATCTGATATTGATTGTAGCCACGATTGTATCGTTTGCCATGGGGCAAGATCGATTCAGTTGGGAGCAGGTAGGAGCCATCTTGCTCATATGTGTAGGCGTGTATGGGGTTGAGGTGGCCGAACGTCCCAAGCGAGGGGAGCGTCCGCATTCGCCCATGACATGATGTGGCATTGATTGTGAATATAAGAGTGAGGGCTTATGCCAAACATTTGGCATAAGCCCTCACTGTGAATAGTGTATAGGGGAAGATTCTTATCCGAGGAATCCAAGCAGGATACCGGCGGCAAC
>CAJLYN010000282.1 GCA_905210875.1 uncultured Bacteroides sp.
TGCGCGACCGCTTCGACAACTGCATCACGGTCTGCAACATGGAGAACTTCGACCCGCTGGGTATCCACACCGGCGAGAGTATCGTCATTGCCCCGTCGCAGACCCTCACCAACAGCGAATATCACAAACTGCGCGAACTGGCCATTCGCATCATACGCCACATAGGCATCGTGGGCGAGTGCAACGTGCAATATGCCTTCGACCCCGAATCGGAAGACTACCGCGTCATCGAGGTCAACGCCCGTCTGAGCCGCTCCTCGGCCCTCGCCTCAAAAGCCACCGGCTACCCGCTGGCGTTTGTTGCCGCCAAATTGGGTCTCGGCTACGGACTCTTCGACCTGAAAAACTCGGTTACCCAGACGACGTCGGCCTTCTTCGAGCCGGCTCTCGACTATGTCGTGTGCAAAATTCCGCGCTGGGACTTGGGCAAATTCCACGGCGTATCGCGCGAACTGGGCAGCAGCATGAAGTCGGTGGGCGAAGTCATGGCCATAGGCCGCACCTTTGAAGAGGCCATACAGAAGGGTCTGCGCATGATAGGCCAGGGAATGCACGGTTTCGTCGAAAACAAAGAACTGGTCATCGACAACATCGACAAAGCCCTGCACGAGCCTACCGACAAACGCATCTTCGTCATCAGCAAGGCCATGCGTGCCGGATACACCGTCGACCAGATACACGAACTCACCCGCATCGACCGCTGGTTCCTCGACAAGCTGCACAACATCGTGCGTACGGCCGATGAACTGGAAAAATACAACCAACTCGAAGCTCTGCCTCTCGACCTGCTGAAACAAGCCAAACGCGAAGGGTTCTCCGACTTCCAGATAGCCCGCGCCGTACTGAAAGGAGGCGACATGGATGCCAACATTCTGCGAGTGCGCCTCTTCCGCAAGAGCCAAGGTGTCGTTCCGGTGGTGAAACAAATCGACACCCTCGCCGCCGAATATCCGGCTCAGACCAACTACCTCTACCTCACATACAGCGGCACCGAAAACGATGTACACTATCTCGGCGACCACCGCTCGGTTGTGGTACTCGGCTCGGGTGCATACCGCATAGGCAGCTCGGTAGAGTTTGACTGGTGCGGCGTAAACGCCCTCAACACCATTCGCAAAGAGGGGTACCGCAGCGTCATGATTAACTACAACCCCGAAACAGTGTCGACCGACTATGACATGTGCGACCGACTCTATTTCGACGAACTCACCTTCGAACGGGTACTCGACATTCTCGACCTCGAAAACCCGCATGGTGTCATCGTCTCGACCGGCGGACAGATACCCAACAACCTCGCCCTGAAACTGGCCGACCAGGGAGTGAACATTCTCGGCACCTCGGCCAAGAGCATCGACAACGCCGAAGACCGCAACAAGTTCTCGGCCATGTGCGACCGCCTCGGCATCGACCAGCCGGCCTGGCGCGAGCTCACCTCGATGGACGACATCAACGAGTTTATCGAAGAGGTGGGATTCCCCGTACTGGTGCGCCCCTCGTATGTACTCTCGGGTGCAGCCATGAACGTATGCTCCAACCACGACGAACTGGTGCGCTTCCTCGAACTGGCCGCCAACGTGTCGAAAAAACACCCCGTAGTCGTTTCGCAGTTTATCGAACACGCCAAAGAGGTGGAGATGGACGCCGTAGCCGACAAGGGTGAAATCATCGCCTACGCCATCTCGGAACACATCGAGTTTGCCGGCGTACACTCGGGCGACGCCACCATACAGTTCCCGCCCCAAAAACTCTACATGGAGACCATTCGCCGCGTAAAACGCATCTCGAAACTCATCGCCAAAGAGTTGAATATCTCGGGTCCCTTCAACATACAGTTCCTCGCCAAGGAGAACGCCATCAAGGTAATCGAGTGTAACCTGCGGGCATCGCGCAGCTTCCCCTTCATCAGCAAGGTTTTGAAAATCAACTTTATCGACCTGGCCACCCGCATCATGCTCGGTCTGCCGGTAGAGAAACCGCACCACACGCTCTTCGACATCGACTATGTGGGTATCAAAGCCTCTCAATTCTCCTTCTCGCGACTGCAAAAGGCCGACCCCGTACTGGGCGTCGACATGGTCTCGACCGGCGAAGTGGGCTGTCTGGGCAACGATACCGACTGTGCCATACTCAAAGCCATGATTTCGGTAGGCCAGCGCATACCCGACAAGAACAAGGGCATACTGCTCTCGACCGGTACGGCCAAGCAGAAAATCGACATGCTTGCCGCCGCCGAGAAATTATATAAGAAAGGATATAAGCTCTATGCCACAGGCGGTACCCACAAGATGCTCGCCAGCAACGGCATTCCTTCTACTCTCGTGGCTTGGCCCGGCGAAGAGGGTGCCCCGCAAGCACTTGACCTCCTGCACAAAAAAGAGATTGACCTTGTGGTGAACATTCCCAAGAACCTGTCAGTAGGAGAACTCGATAACGGCTAAAA
>CAJLYN010000283.1 GCA_905210875.1 uncultured Bacteroides sp.
TTACGAGTGGCGTCAGCAGGCCGGTGTGGAACCCTTCGAGCCCGTCCACCGGGTCGAAGAGGGCATCATGGTGCAGGGACAAGTGCTTGATTATAAGATTACTGGTAGTGAACCGGTATCCAATAGTGAGGTCTCGGTATGGATTTATTCAGAATACGGAACCAGTCATAATACGATGTTGACCGACTCGGCAGGACGTTTTGTATTTTTGTGTAAAGACGATATGAAGGGGTGGGTCGACTTGGTGTTGCGTACGCGTAGTGCCGATTCCAAAGGTCGCATGAAGAATCGTTCTTATTTGCTGGAGCTTGATAGAACGTTTTCTCCACAAGGTCGTATATACTACTCTGAGGAGATAACATTGGCGCCATCGCAAACAGGTATAATCTATGAAGAGATAATCGAGGCAGATACGGATGCTTCTGACGAGCATCTCGACGAACAGGAATCGGATTCGATAAAAGCTCATCAGTTGGGCGAGGTTGTCGTGAAGGCAAAACGGGAATACTATGGATTCCCGCAGATTGTCTATGATGTGAGTCGGGAAAACGATAAACTCATTGATTGTGGTGAGTATAGGAATATGCCCGATGATATTCAAGAATTTTTGGTGCGTGTGAATCCCTTGTTCCG
This sequence comes from uncultured Bacteroides sp., assembly GCA_905210875.1. Taxonomy (GTDB): domain Bacteria; phylum Bacteroidota; class Bacteroidia; order Bacteroidales; family UBA11471; genus Caccoplasma. Next base: position 634 of record CAJLYN010000283.1, read on the forward strand.
TTTTTCATCAAATGGTACGTTGTTATATAAAGGAAAGATGGTAAGTTTTATGCCACGACCCATGGGGCGGCCGTATAGCAGTATCAATGACATAGACAGTATGGAGATATTGGAAAACTATATACCCATTGAAGCCCTTAAATATTGGGACGGAGAGATGATCGATTTGTCCCGTTTTGTTTATGTAGTGCTGTATATAAAATCTCCGACCGAACAGCAACGTGAAAAAAAAGGATATCGTCGCACGAGTTTGCAGGGCTATTCCGTTGCAAGACAATTTTTTGAAGTGGATTACAGTAAAGGACACTTGCCCGATGAGCGGGACTACCGTCGTACGCTCTATTGGAATCCGGCGCTGGCCACCGACTCTCTCGGTCGTGCCTATATCGACTTCTATAACAACAGCTGCGCAACACGCCTTCGCGTCAATGCCGAGACCCTCACCTCCGACGGTGTGCCGGGCACGTTCGGCGACGGCGGAGCGGCACGGCAGGTGGTGGAGTGAAGTGTCTCTTTTTGCCGTCGGGTTTTGAAATGTTTCCCGGAAAAGGCTATCTTTGTCCCCGAAAAAATGTTGCGGTCGGGCCGATGACCATTTTGTCGTGGCCTGTCGCATAGGTATAATGAAGGAGGTCGTGCCTCTTCCGTGTGCTTGAACACCACGTAAAAAACAAGAATTTACCTGCCTCTCCGCCCTTTTCTCGGGCGGAATGTTCGCTTGCGAAAGAGTGTGCCTCTCTTTAACAGATTAAGACTATGAAACAGAATGAGAGTGCCTTGGTGTGCCTTTCGGGCGGACAGGATTCCACTACTTGCCTCTATTGGGCATTGAAACATTTTACACACGTCGAAGCGGTGTGCTTCTCTTATGGACAGAAACATGCGCTCGAAGTGGAGGTGGCCCGTCGCATTGCCGAGAAAGCCGGTGTGGCGTTTTCGCTGCTCGACCTGTCGCTGCTGGGACAGATGACGCACAACGCCCTTACCGATGCTTCGGTGGTGATGGACAAGGAGAAACCGGCCGATGCCCTGCCCAATACGTTTGTGCCCGGGCGCAATATGTTGTTTCTCACCCTGGCGGCCGTAAAGGCTTATGAAAAGGGAATACGGAATTTGGTGACGGGGGTTTCGCAGACCGATTTCAGCGGTTATCCCGATTGCCGCGACACCTTTATCCGCTCGCTCAATGTGTCGCTCAACCTGGCCATGGAGAGCCAGTTTGTGATACACACGCCGCTCATGTGGCTCGATAAGGAGCAGGAGTGGGAGCTGGCCGATGAGTTGGGCGTGTTTGATATTGTGCGCAACGAGACCCTTACCTGCTACAATGGTGTGATGGCCGACGGCTGTGGCGAATGTCCCGCCTGCAAGTTGCGTCGGGCCGGTCTCGAACGTTACCTGAGCCGTCGCAACCGGTAACGGCCGCAGCCGGTTACCCTTCGCGATGGAAGCGGGTGGTGGGGATGCACTCCTGCTGGGCGGTGAAGCGCGGGCAGTAACGTCGCAGCCCTTCGATGACACCGACCTCGGTAATCATGGTCAGTACAAATACAAGGATATAGGCCGGGTTGCCGTCGGGCAGCCAGTGTGCCACCACATGCCGGTAGGTGTGGAAGATGGGCCAGTGTGTGCCGAATACCATGATGGAGTAGTGTCCGAAGTAGGAGATGACCGGCAGATGTCTGATGGCTTTGCTCAGGAATACGATGACGAGCGTCCCGCCGATGCCGCAGAAGTAGAACGTCAGGAAACGGCGGGGCAACAGCAGTTCGTG
>CAJLYN010000284.1 GCA_905210875.1 uncultured Bacteroides sp.
GGGGTCGACAGATGTCGACCCCCTCTTTTTTAATCTAGGATAATCTGTTGTAGGAAAATAGAGAAGGTTCGGTTATTTCTTACCGTGCAGTTCGTTAATATATTCCCGCGGAGATTTCCCGGTATGTTTCTTAAAGCAACGGCTGAAATAGCGCGGATCGTTAAAGCCCGAATTGTAGGCTATCTCGGAGATACTCATCTCTTTGTTTTTCTGGATATATTGCAGGGCGCGGGTGGCAATAATGAAGTCTATCGGGGTGCAGTTAAAAAGCTGCTTCATTTTTTTTACAAGCAATTTACGGTTCATACCGAGGTGCAGGGACAGGTCTTCGACTTTCAATTCGCTGTCGCTGATGTGAGTATCTAGGTATGCCAGTAATTTCCGGCTGAACGTGTCGTTTTTGTCTGTAATTTCCGGTTCAGGCAATTGCTGGTTGATCGTAAGGGTAGGAGCATCTTCATCGGGAGCACTGACTTCTTGTTGCAACGCACGGAGTTTCTCCATAGCTTTCTGCGTCTGTTTATTGATATAGTGGTTAATGAGCCAGGTGATGCCACCCACTAACATCAGGAAGAGAATGGCCATGCACCAGCGCACGCTTGTTTTTTCGTACCAGAAAGGGAGTATTTTGATGTGTAATCGGCGTTCGTTGTCGATGCGTTGTCCGTCTCCGTTTGTAGAGCGTATAGCCAAGGTGTATTCTCCGGCCGATAAGTCGACATAAGGATTGGTGTGACTTTGTGAGGTATATACCCAGTCTTTATCTTTCCCTATAATGCGGTAGGCATACCATACCGGTGAGGTACGATTGTAATCGAGAACGGAGAAGTGAACGGAAAATTCTCGGTCTTCGGCATTCAGTACAACGGTACTGTCCAAATCGATTTTAACAGAGTTTCTGTTTCTAACCGGTTGTACATGAGAAATATAGATGGGTGCATAGTGGCTTTGCTTGAATACCTTATGCGGATTGAACTGTATCCATCCCTCGCGACAACCTTTTAGCAAACACGTGTCGTTCAACTTGAAAAAAGGATTGAACGAAAAGTGTCTCATCTCTTTCCCAGACAGGGGTGGATAGTAGCAAAGTTCATGTGTCGTCGGATTGTAACTGAAAATCGAACGGTCGGTGGTCCCCCATATCATGCCACTATCGTCGTTGTATAAGGTCGCAACAGTAGGAGGAATTTGTGTCGTACCGATTGTCCTGAAACGTAACGGTTCTGAGAAAAAATCTTTGTTCGTGATTTCGCACAATTGCCCTCCGCATGAGAGTAAGATAGTACCGTCGGTATTTTGGGCGAGACCGAATATATTGTTCTGTGGGAGAGTCGTACTGTCGTATTCATTATGGGTGTAATGTTGAAAATGAAGTTTACTGTAATCGTCAAAGTCGGTGTTGCACAAATATAACCCGTTGGCCGATGAAACAATCATGCCGCTATCTTTCAACTCCAAAAAGTTTTGTACATAGTCGGGTATTTCTCCTTGTACCTGATTTAACTCGGTAGAAACCTTTGCAAAGGTATAAATCCCGTTACTGTCGGGTGTGGCAATGTTCAGTTGTTCATACTGTCCCCCCAGCCATAGACGGCCTTTCCGGTCGAGGTGTATTTCAAATACGTTCTCCAATCCCGGGCAACGAGGGTCGGTAGTGCTGGGTTTCAAAAGTTCTATTTTGAAACGCTCCCCATTGTTTTGTGAGTGGAGTATAAGTAAACCACATTCCCGGCCCGCCATGAGAATGTGCCCATATCGATCTTGTAGTATTGTGCGTATGGGGTAGGGAAACTTTTCGTCTCGATTGATAATTTCACCGTTGCCCGACAGGTATCCAATAAGGTTCATATGGGTATCATAGATGCGCAGTCGGCCGTCGGTCGACATTGTCCAGACACGGTTGTAGTTGTCTCTGAAAAACGAGACTACCTCGGCTTTCTGGTCTACGTTTTTGAAGAAAGAATGTTGCTGCGTAATGAGCCACAATCCTTTGCTGGTCCCTACCCAGAGATTACTGTCTCGGTCGTACAGGTGCATATAGATGCGGTCGACTTCGGGACAGTCGAGTGTGGATAATATCTTTTTCCAGGGATCGTTAGGGATGAAAGTAGGGCGTTTGTAATCTCGTACGTCTTTTATCCATTTCAATTCTTCGGGAAGTTCTTTGAATATTTCATTTTCTCGGTCAAATAGAAATAGTATGTTTCGCTGTTGGCATATAATGTCGTGAGTAGTATATTCTTGAATCCGGTCGACTCGGTTGAATTTTGTGATAAGGGGAGAGGCCGATTGAGTCGGGAAATAGGCTTTGATATGGCTGGGG
>CAJLYN010000285.1 GCA_905210875.1 uncultured Bacteroides sp.
TTGTCAAAATGACTACATTTGCAGAAAAATAATAGCAAAAAGATATTTGCAAAAAGTCTTTGGTTCCTAAAAGAAAGAACGAATATGAGATTTACAAAAATGCACGGAGCTGGAAATGATTATGTTTACATCGATTGCATGCAAGGAGTCCCTGCACACCCTGAGCAACTGGCTGTAAGCATGAGTGACCGTCATTTTGGTATAGGATCCGATGGACTGGTGTTGATTATGCCTTCACAAGTGGCTGATTTTCGTATGCGTATGTTCAATGCCGATGGTTCCGAAGCGCAAATGTGTGGGAATGCATCGCGTTGCGTAGGAAAATATGTGTATGACAACGGTCTGACAGACAAGACCGATATTACCCTCGAAACGAAAGCCGGTATCAAGCCAATGCGATTGACGGTTTCTGACGGTAAAGTTTCATCGGTGTGTGTGGATATGGGTGAACCGGTATTGAAGCCTGTCTGCATACCGGTTGCACTGTCGGGCGAACGTGCAGTGGCTGTGCCATTGGAACTTCCCGGTGCTGCATTTACGATGACATGCGTATCGATGGGAAATCCACACGCCGTCATATTTGTACCGAAACTCAGTGAAATCGATGTTCACAAGTGGGGCCCGATAGCCGAACATCATGCACTTTTCCCTGAACGTTGTAACATAGAGTTTGCCGAGGTGCTTTCCAAAGAGGAAATTACCATGCGTGTGTGGGAGCGTGGGGCCGGAGAGACGTTGGCCTGTGGTACAGGAGCTTGTGCCACGTTGGTGGCTGCCGTGTTAAATGGCCTTACCGATCGACGTGCTCGTCTTCGCTTATTGGGGGGGACTCTCGATATAACGTGGAGCGAAAATGACAATCATGTCTACATGAGCGGCGGTGCCGTAACGGTTTTTACCGGAGAATGGCTGTTGTAAGTATCTTTTTGTATCGAGTGCAACAGAAAAAGCAAAAGATTATGGCATTAGTAAACGAACAATTTTTAAAACTTCCCGAGAGTTATCTCTTTACCGAGATTGCCCGCAAGGTCAATGCATTTAAATTGGTGCACCCCGATGCACACATTATACGGTTGGGTATCGGCGATGTAACACGGCCATTACCACCGTCGGTCATTGCAGCCTTGCATAAGGCCGTCGATGAGATGGCTCATGTTGAGACTTTCCATGGGTATGGTCCCGAGCAAGGATATCGTTTTCTTATCGATGCCATCATCAAGCACGATTTCGAATCGCGTGGTGTAAGACTCAGCCCTTCCGAAGTGTTTATCAGCGACGGAGCCAAAAGCGACATAGGAAACATAGGAGATATTTTAAGTAAAGACAATCGTGTGGCTATTACCGACCCGGTCTATCCCGTCTATGTCGATACCAATGTCATGGGTTGTCGGGCTGGCGATTTGATGCCAGACGGACGTTGGAGTGATATTGCCTATATTCCTTGTTGTGCAGAGAACGGCTTTGTCCCGGAGTTGCCGACCGAGAAACCCGATATTATTTATCTCTGTTACCCCAATAATCCAACGGGGACGGCCTTGCCTAAGAGTGAATTGAAAAAATGGGTCGACTATGCGTTAAAAAACGAGGTACTCATACTTTTTGATGCTGCTTATGAAGCTTTCATCAGTGAAAAAGATGTACCGCACAGCATTTATGAAATAAGAGGAGCCAAACAGGTTGCCATTGAGTTCCGAAGCTTCTCCAAGACTGCCGGTTTTACCGGTCTGAGATGCGGCTATACAGTTGTACCCAAGGAGTTGAATGCCTATCGTTTCAACGGAGAACGGGTCGATCTCAACCGCTTGTGGAGTCGGCGTCAGAGTACAAAATACAACGGTACCGCCTACATTGTGCAAAGGGCGGCCGAGGCAATCTATACTCCACAGGGACAGAAAGAAATACGCGAAAACATCGCCTATTACATGGATAATGCACGTATTATCCGCGAAGGACTTTCTTCGCTTGGACTCGATGTTTACGGTGGAGTGAATGCCCCTTACATCTGGTTGAAAACTCCCGGAGATACCGATTCATGGAAATTCTTCGATCGTCTTTTGTTTGAATGTCATGTGGTAAGTACACCCGGTATCGGATTTGGTCCCGGCGGAGAAGGATATTTGCGACTGACAGCTTTTGGCGACAAGGATGAGGTAAAAGAGGCGGTAGAAAGAATAAGAAACTGGAAAATATAACCCTTTTCTAAATATAAAAGAAGAGACAAAACAAAACCCGATTTTCATTATATGTAAACCTTAAAAAAAGATTGTTATGGGAAAAACAGATGCTTATTTGTC
>CAJLYN010000286.1 GCA_905210875.1 uncultured Bacteroides sp.
TCCGGCCGTTATCGATAAAATTGAGCGTGGTGGTGCCGCCGCTTTCCTGGTAGATAGCCCACAAGTTGCGGAGAGGAGCGGGGCCACCCCAGGTATCGGCCAAAAGAAAAATCAGGGCCGTGCCCAGCAGAACGACGACACCCCGTGCCTGGCGCGAAAGCAAAACCGCCCCGCCGCCGAAGATGAGAATAAAGCAGAGAACCAGTTCGGCCGGCTCAATCCATATACCTTGTATCGAACTCCATGCATATCCGTCGACTAGGCGTGAGAGGGCGTCGAGCCCTTCGGCCATACGGTTTACGCAGCCGGCGAGGAACCCGCTCTGTACCCCGGTTGTCGCAAGGAGCAGCCACAGAAAGCCGCCGCCGAGCAGTATGGGCAGTAACGGTACGACGATGAGGTTGGTGAGCAGGCCGGTAAGCGGCAGTAGGTGGAAGTAGTAGATGACCAGTGGCAGGGTTCCAACTTGCGCAGCAGCCGAGACGGCCAGCAGCGAGGCGATGCGGCGCGACAGTCGGCCGGTGTGAGGCAGCCATTCGAAGAGAGGCCGATAAAACAGTAGTATGGAGAAGACCGACAGAAAGCTCAGCTGGAACCCGACTTGGAAAAGGGTGTGGGGGTCGTGGAGCAGCATGAGAAAAGCGGCGACAAACAGGCTGTTCATGGGGCGGGCCTTGCGCCCGACGACGATACCGGCCAGCACGACCGATGCCATGACACAGGCCCTGACAACAGAGGGTGACAGTCCGGTGAGAAATGCGTATGCCCAAAGCAGTGCCATGATAACGATGGCGCGCAGCCGACGCAGGTGCAGCCACCACAGTGGAGTCAGTAAGGCTGCCGTCAGTGCCCACACGATGCCCAGATGCAGACCGCTTACGGCCAGGACGTGCGACAGTCCGGCCACGGAGAATGCCTCCCGTTGTTCCTCGTCGATTTCGCCGGTGTATCCCAGCAGCAAGGCTTTCAGTATGCTGCGGGCAGCGGGGGAGAAACCTCCGCTGTCGATGCGTGCCAGACCGTCGTTTCGGAGTTGCATGGCCCTTTGCGCCAGTGTCGGGCTTTCGTCCCTGGCGATGCGTCGCCACCCTCCCTCGGCCAGATATTGGGTGTAAAGGTATCCCCGGTGGCGCATCAGGGAGGCGTAGTCAAACGCTTCGGGGTTCTGCTTGTTGGCGATGGGCGCAATGCGGGGGCGGAAAAGCAGGAGATCACCTGCCTGCGGGTATCCGTTGAGGCTGTCGCGTTCGATACGCAGCAGCACGGCAATGTCGGCGGTCGTAAGTTGACGGTCGGTCTCGACCCTGGCGATGATGGTGCTTCGGCAACTGATGCTCCGGCCGCTGTCGGGGTCGGTCTCGTCGATGCGTGCCACGGCGTAGGGGCAGTTGTTGAGTGAAATATCGGGTATCTCCTGCCGGCTGCTTACTTGCCAGGTCCAGGCACCGGCGGTGAGAAACAGGGCATAGCAGGCGATGGCAAAGTAGGAGCGGTCGCGGAAACGGGTGTCGATGCGATGCAGTGAGCCGATGTGCCGTATGGCAAAGAAGAGGCCGATGACCAGCGGCACTCCGATAAACATCGCCGGCAAAAACTCTTGCAGGGCAATGCCGGCCGCAAAGGGTACGGTCAGTCGGGCGAATGGAGCTTCATCGAGCAACTGTCGTTTCATGGTACAAACGGGTGTCGGACGAAGCTCTGTGGGGGAGGCGTTGTCCGGTGGTGCGATTTATCGCCGGGAGAGAATCGGCCTGTGAGCGAACTCTGTGGTACCGCTTTTCGGTGGAAGCCGTTTTACAGCTCTTTCAGTCGGGCAATGGTCTCTTCGGGATTATCGGCCGAGAAAATGCTGTTTCCGCACACCAGAATGTCAGCCCCGGCATCGACGACGAGAGGCGCCGTTTCGAGGTTGATGCCGCCGTCGACCTCGATGAGGGCGGTGGCGTTTTTACGGAGAATCATCTCTTTGAGACGGGCTATCTTCTCAGTCGATTGCGGTATGAACCGCTGGCCACCGAATCCCGGATTTACCGACATAATCAGTATCATGTCGGCATCGGTAATGATGTCTTCGAGCAGGACTATCGGCGTATGCGGGTTGAGTGTGATGCCGGCTTTCATGCCGGCTTTTTTTATCTCTTGCAGGGTGCGGTGTAGGTGCAGGCAGGCCTCATAATGGACATTCATCATATATACGCCGAGGGCTTGCAGCCGGGTAATGAATTTCTCGGGTTGGGAAATCATGAGATGCCGTCCTCGCGGTATTCTTCTTCTAACAGATTGCCTGATTTGC
>CAJLYN010000287.1 GCA_905210875.1 uncultured Bacteroides sp.
CCGTAGAGTTTTCCCCATACGGCTTTTCCCCAGCCGGTGTCGGCCAGGGTAAGGTGCAGGCTCTCTTCGTTGAGATTGTGCCAGTACGACCCGGTAACGATGTGTCCCAGCGGATAGGTGAAGTCGTGAGCCACCATCTTGGGGTTTCCGGTGGTACCCGAGGTGAAGTAGAGCAGGGAGGTGTCGTCGTTGGTGTTGGCCAGGGCGGGACGTTCAACCGGCGCTGCTGCCTCGATGCCGGCGTGGAAGTCGAGCCAGCCTTCGGGAACGGTGGGGCCTATCGACACCCGGTATTTCAGCGAGGGTGAGTCGGCCACCGAGCGGTCGACGTGTCCGATGACAGGCTCTTCGCCTACGGCGACAATCATCTTTATATCGGCGGCGTTGCAGCGGTATATGATGTCTTTTTCGGTGAGCAGGTGGGTGGCCGGTATGCACACGGCGCCTATCTTGTGCAGGGCAATGATGGAGAACCAGAATTCATAGCGGCGTTTGAGTATGAGCATCACCATGTCGCCGCGCTTGATGCCCAGCGACTGGAAAAACGAGGCCGTCTTGTCGCTCTCTCGCTTGATGTCGGCAAAGGTGAAATCGATGTGGCGGTCTTCTTCGTTGGTCCAGCAGAGGGCCTTTTTGTCCGGGGCTATGCGAGCCCATTCGTCGACGACGTCGTATCCGAAGTTGAAATTCTCGGGTACGTTTATATGGAAGTTTTTGATGAAATCTTCCTGAGAGGAGAAGTGTGTCTGTTTCAGAAATTTCTCTAACATGTGGCTGATGATTAAAAGATGATGGCAAGGAATTGTACGCGTTTACCGTCGAGGGCTTTCATGCCGTGGGGACGGTTGGCGTCGAAGTAGAGGCTGTCGCCTTCGTTCAGGACAAGTTGCTTGTTCCCGATTTGCAGGGTCATGCGGCCTTCGAGCACATAGTTGAATTCCTGTCCCGGGTGGGTATTGAGATAGATAGGCACCTCTTCGTCATGGGGCTCTACGGTAACGATGAACGGGTCGGCCTTGCGGTTCATGAATCCGGCAGCCAGCGACTGATATTTGTAGGCTTGGGTGCGCTGTACGCTGGCTCCCTTGCCCTTGCGGGTGAGGAAGTAGCTATTCATGCGGGGCTCTTCGCCAAACATGAGAGCCGTCAGGTCTATCTCGTAGTGGCTTCCTATCTGGTGCAAGATACTTACGGGAATGTCGATATGTCCCGATTCCATCATTTCATATTCCCGCGGTTCGATGCCGCACACGGCAGCAACGTCGGCCGTTGTCAGGTCGAGAACTTCCCGCAGACCTTTCAGTCGGGAGGCGATTTGCTTGATTTGCTCGTTCATAGAAACTCATATTTAGTATGTCCGGAGACAGTCGCATCCTGTCCCGGAGAGGTTTGTTTATTTAGTAGTCGGCCTTTCGATGCCTGTGTTGCGAAGTGCCGCTGCGGGTTGTCGTAGTGGCCGGCCGTTTGCGGGTTGTCCGAGATAGACTGTCCACCATTGACAAAGATACGACAAACTGTAAGAAAAACAATCGTCCCGTCAGGAAAATGCGTTTTCTTCTTCTCTTTTGGCGGAGATTTGTTTCTCTGCCGAATATCGTTTAACTTTGTAGAAAAGTTCTGCAAAGTATGAAGAGAGTTCTCTGCCCCAGATGTGACGGATATGTTACCTTTGACGAACAGCGTTGCTGTGCCGGTGAGTCGCTTTTCCTGGTGTGTCCGCATTGCGGAAAGAGTTTTTCGTTGACGTATGAAGAGATTGTCCGTCAGCCCGACACGGCCGACTGGGGCAAGATTGTCGTGCTGGAAAACAACTGCTGCGAACGTCAGGAGTTTCCCCTCGTCATTGGCGACAACGTGATAGGCCGCCGCAATAAAGGTACCGATGTCGACATTGCCATCGAAAGCAGCGATGCCGACCTCGAACGCCGCCACTGCATCATCAATGTCCGGCTCAACAAGCAGGGTGAGCCCGTCTATACCCTCCGCGACTGCTCGGCCCGTTCGGGCACCTATCTGCGGCAAGACCGCCTCGGCAAGCGCGACCAGGTGCGCCTCGGACACGCCGACATCGTGTCGATAGGCGGCACCACCTTTATTCTCCACCTGCCCGGCGGAGACGAGGAGGAGTGATGACGCACGCCTACTTCGGCTGGGCTGCTGACAAAAAAGTGTAATCTGTTTATTTAGAAAATATGGAAAATATCGTTCTTTTTGATACCCCCGAACGGCATTGCGCCTGCCTGCCCATCACTTTTACCCG
>CAJLYN010000288.1 GCA_905210875.1 uncultured Bacteroides sp.
AACTCCACATCAAAGAGTTACCTGTTCATACATCCGATTTATCTCTGTATGAATTTCTTACCTTTTTGTATATATACACGGTTGGGTTCTAACTGGAACACCCGACGACCCATGATGTCATATACTGGCTCATCTTTACTCAACACTTCATCTTCTTCAACACGTTCTATGGCAGAGCCCTCCGTCGTACCAGAGAGGAGCATATCGGCAATATACAGGAAATAGGTATTGATGTCGACATCTCCACTGGCTTGAGCAGGAGTCATTGTCCTACCACCTGAAACATCAGCTATCACACGCAACCAGACCATTTCTTTTCCTTCCAGGTTCGAAGGCAACTCAGAATCAAGCGGGAACCAAAGTGCCTGCCCCATCATGTCGGGAGTTTGCGAATCGGCCGCTTCCTTTATCGAAACCGAAGTAAGGGGTGTCCACGAAATACCATCGAGCGAATATTCAAGATTGATTTTATCGGAGCAATACCCGTCGGTTCCCACCATGGCATGGAATTTCAAAGAAGAACAACCAGCGGTCGGGAATTTTATATAGATATATCCGGGTGTCAATGTCGTATCGAGCATACCCGATGTCTCACGGATAGCCACACAGTTACGAAGATCCAATACGCGGGTCGAGAATTTATTGGTACGGGTATTGACATACGTCATATCGGTACCGTCATAGCTGGCATAACCCAGCACATAATCGCTCTCACGGGTAACATAATTGGGTGCCAACGGCGATGTCAATACTTCATTGTTTTGCGTGAGTTGATCCAGATTCCATGCGGCCAAATAATCGGTCTCGGTAAAACGAGCCGTTATCGACAGATCTCCTTCCAGCGTAATTGTTCGTTGGGCATCGGTATTGCCGTCGCTCCAACCTTCAAATGTATTCAAGCCGTTGCAATCGGCCGTAAGAGATATTTCATCGCCGACAAAATATTGGTCTTTTACGGGGTCGATAATAACTTTAGCCGATTGAGAGCCTTCGACATCGCAAGAAAACAAGGCTTTAACTTTCTGTACATCGGTATACCAATTCTCAGCACCTACAAAATTGCCGTCGATGCCTGCCGTGTAGAGATAATGTCCATTCCAGATTGAAAAGTCTCCGCTCTCAGCCGATGCAAAATCGCGCCATTCCAAGTGAGCCTCGGCCATAGTCATATTATCGGCAATACCCAAAACCTCGCCCGTGGTTTCATCGTAATTGAGCCAAGCACCTTCATTCTCTTCATCAAGTTCCATGCCGGCTGTCCAAGGTTGAAAATTCTCCATCACATTGTTGCTGGCATAAACCGACCCGTATGAGCCGCTGAATATTCTCGGCTGCGTACCTTCGGGCAAAGCCTTATTCCAATCGTTCACCCAATTGGGATAAAGAATAATGTTGTTGTTGATGTAATACTCCGATGTCATGCCGGCACAAACGCCAAATTGCAACAAAGGAGTATCCTTGGCATTGGCTACAAAAACATCATTATTTTCAAACGTAAATATCAGATTTACCTTATCGGCATCGTCGGGAACCCTCGTCAAAGCAAAGATAGCCTTTATATTGGGCAAGTTGTAAAAGGTATTGTTGACCAACACAGCTTCGGCAATACTCTGTGAAAAACGGAACATCTCTTGTTCGCCATCAGCATTGTGAAATGAACAGTTTCTCACTTCAAAGTAGTTGATATTTCCACCAGAGCAGGTCGAACGGTAAGGCCAGCGACCAAACTCCAATACATCGCAATTGCGGAAAGCCAATGTGTCGATGTAGGTAGGCGACGTACGACTGGCCACAATTTCTCCCGTACCTGTACTACGGCGCGAAAGGATTAAGTCTTCAAATATAAGACTGAATGAGTTTTCCACACAAGTATCAATGGCAATTTGCACTTCAAGTCGAGGCATCTTACCTGTTTCATCGCGCTGACCGATAATATACAAGGCACCTGCCAAAGGCCCGTTTGTAGTGTTCATATTTAAGCCACCCATATCGGCCGTAACAAAAATGGTATCTTGTTGTCCGGCAGTTTTGCCGAGAACATTCCAAGCCGTCGTAAAATCGCCTTTGTTTTCAGCCACATAAGAATCGGCCCATACGGTTGTACTGGACAGCAACAATGCTCCGGCCACAAAAGAAATAATTTTGTTCATGTTACTAAATTTTAAAGGTTTCTATCTATTTTTATTATCAAATCATTTACCATAAAGAATTTTTTTAGTCAACACCCGGCCGTCGCCCA
>CAJLYN010000289.1 GCA_905210875.1 uncultured Bacteroides sp.
CATACAGGCGCGGCTCCACTTCCGTAAAGAAACGGGCGCCCTCATCGAGATATTCTGCCTCGAACCGCTCGACCCCTGCGACTACCTGATGTCGTTCCAGACGACCGGCCGCTGCGTGTGGCGCTGCCTGGTGGGCAACCTGCGCAAGTGGAAACAAGGCCCTCTCTCCCGCACGTTACGGGTCGAAGGCCGCGACATCACCCTGCGGGCCGAACGGATAGACCACACCGACAGCGAAAGCCACGAAATCGCCTTTTCCTGGGACGACGCCGGCACCACCTTTGCCTCGCTGCTCGAAGCCTTCGGCGAGCTACCCATTCCGCCCTATCTCAACCGGGAGAGCGAAGAGAGCGACAAGGTTACCTACCAGACGGTCTATTCGCGCATCGAAGGCTCGGTGGCCGCCCCCACGGCCGGCCTGCACTTCACCCCCGAAGTCTTCGCCGCCTTGCAGGAGAGAGACATTCCCCGTCTGGAACTCACCCTGCATGTGGGAGCCGGCACCTTCAAGCCGGTGAAGAGCGACACCATTGCCGGCCACGCCATGCACACCGAGTACATCTCGGTATCGCGTGAGACCCTCCTTGCGCTGGCCACTACCACACGACGGGTCATCGCCGTAGGCACCACCTCGGTGCGTACACTAGAAAGCCTCTACTACATGGGGCGCACCCTCGTACAACACCCCAAAGCCACTGCCGAACAGCTTGTCGTCGAACAGTGGCAGCCCTACGACGGCACACCCGACATTCCCGCCCGCGAGGCGCTGCTTGCTCTCATCGACTACCTCGATCGCAACCGGCTCGACCGCCTCGTATCGGCTACTCGCATCATCATCGTGCCCGGATACCGCTGGCACATTGTGCAGGGCCTCATCACCAACTTTCATCAGCCCCGCAGCACCCTGCTGCTGCTCGTCTCGGCACTTATCGGCGACCGCTGGCGAGAGGTCTACGACTATGCCCTGGGACACGGCTTCCGCTTTCTCAGCTACGGCGACAGCTCGCTACTTTTACCTTCTGATCCTGCCAAACCATGACAACCGAAACTCCTCAACATGTTCTGGGCCGTCAAGTGGCCTACCCCGACCATTATGCACCCGAGATACTGGTGCGGGTCGACCGGGCCGGCAACCGCGAGGCCCACGCCATCGACACCCACAACCTGCCCTTCACCGGCTATGACCTGTGGAATGCCTACGAAGTGAGCGCCCTCACCCGCAACGGCGCTCCTGTCAACCTCATCATGCGGCTGCGCTATCCCTGTGAAAGCCGCTATATTGTCGAGAGCAAGTCGCTGAAACTCTACCTCAACGCCTTCAACATGACCCGCCTCGATGCTACCCCCGACGAGGTAGCCTGCACCGTGGCCCGTACAGTGGAGCGCGACCTCTCGGCGCTGCTCGAAACCCGTGTCGAAGCTATTGTCCGCCGGGCAGCAGCCCACACGCTGACATCGCCGGAAGCCCCCGACTCTGCCCCCACTGCGTGGGCCTGCTGGGACGCCAACGACCTGAGCGCCGCCCCACTCACCGCCTACAAGGAGGAACCGGCCCTGCTGCACGACGACGGTGCCGGATACGGTGTGCTGCAAGGCATGACCGACCTGCTGCGCAGCCGCTGCAAAATCACCTCACAACCCGACTGGGGCGACCTCTACCTCTATATGCGGGGCAACCGCCGGCCCTCGGTCGACTCGCTGCTGCGCTACATCGTCTCGTTCCGCGACGAGAACCACTTCCACGAAGAGGTGGTAGAGATGATATATCACACTCTGTGGACAAGGTTTGCCCCCGAAGAGCTGCTGGTCATGGCCTTCTACACACGCCGGGGTGGCATCGACATCAACCCGGCACGGGCCAGCCACACCGAACTGCTGACCCGCTTCTGTCCACACATCACGGCATTTGAGCATATTGCCGTAAAGACTCCCCGGCAATAACCGTAACCACAGAGTCCAGTCATATCCCGTCAGCTTCACACAAAAGGGCCGTGTCAAACGATTTGCCCTTTTGTCAACCAGGAACAAGCCTCGCCGGCATGGCTACCCAGGTAGAAAGCCTAACGGCGACCAAGTGCCTATGTCGTGTGGCGTGTACCCGGCACCGGTTCAGGGTCGAGAAAGTACCCCATCGGCCTCTGATAGAGGAACTGTCTCCATGCTACCAAATCCATAAAAAACAAGTTGGGCACGGGAATCCGTGCCCAACCATTTCATATGGCCACCCGTTCCGACTCA
>CAJLYN010000290.1 GCA_905210875.1 uncultured Bacteroides sp.
AGCCATTCGGGCTCGTGCTTCTTGGCCGAGATGAGCCGCACGACCTCTTCGTTCAGGCCGCGGGGTATGACCTCGGTATCGATGTCGGTAACAAAGCCGTACTTGTAGTCCGACGAGGTTACCTCGTCGATGATTTTTTCCGACTCCCGTTGCGTCTGAGACGCCGGATTGTCGTTATGCTGATGGTTGAGACTTTCTTTTTTCATTGTCGGTCCTGACACTGTCGGGGGTGAAGTAGGGCCGCCCCCGGTTTATTGTAAAAACGCCGGAATATCTTCTTTGTTTATTTCCGGCAGGGAGATGTGTATGTCGTCGGGTAGGGTTACTCTCTCGTTTGACCAGTCGATGACGAATGGTGCCACCTGCATGACCACCTGGCACAGACGAGCCTCCTGCGGTACGGGGGGCACGATGTTGTCTTTGCCTCCCAGCAGGGTGTAGAGGTTGAGCAGGACGCTGGTGATGAGCAGGTACTTGAAACAGCAGAAAAGGCTGCCGGCGATGCGGTCGAACCATCCCAGGAGCAAGATGTGCAGCGTCTTTTTGAGCAGTCGGGCCAGAAAGTTGCATCCGAAGAGAAGTACGAGGAAAGAGATGAGGTAGGCCAACTGGTGGGTAATGCGTGGCCCGGCTACGTCGAACCGGTTGAGCAGGTTCTCAAACAGCGGGGCAAAAAGGTTGGCAAACAGTATGGCGACAATCAGTCCTCCCAGCGCACCCAGTTGCTGGACAATGCCTTTGTAGTAGCCGTGTACCAGGCCGTAGGCAAGTAGAGCACCAACGATAATGTCTATGATTTGTATATTCATCGTCGTCCTGTCAGATAGGAGATAAGACGGCCTTTGCGTTGTTGCAAAGGTCCGCCTTATCGCTATGTCAGAGAGTTTTCTTTACTTCGACCTCTTCGTAGGCTTCGATAAGGTCGCCTACCTTGATGTCGTTGTAGTTGGCCAGGTTGAGGCCGCATTCGTAGCCGGTGGCTACCTCTTTCACGTCGTCCTTGAAGCGTTTGAGAGAGCCGAGCTCTCCGGTGTAGATAACGATACCGTCGCGTATGAGGCGCACTTTGTTGGTGCGTTTGATTTTGCCCTCTTTCACGATACCACCGGCCACGGTGCCGACTTTGGATATGTGGAACGTCTCGCGCACTTCGACCGTGGCGGTAACCTCTTCCTTGATTTCG
The DNA here is from genome assembly GCA_905210875.1 of uncultured Bacteroides sp. Taxonomy (GTDB): domain Bacteria; phylum Bacteroidota; class Bacteroidia; order Bacteroidales; family UBA11471; genus Caccoplasma. Next base: position 1,184 of record CAJLYN010000290.1, read on the forward strand.
GGCGAGAGCATACCTTCCATGGCGGCTTTTACCTCTTCGATGGCGTCGTAGATAATCGAGTAGAGACGTATGTCGACACCCTCTTTCTCGGCCAGTTTGCGGGCAGCAATGGAGGGGCGCACCTGGAAACCTACGATGATGGCGTTGGAGGCAGCGGCCAGCGTGATGTCCGATTCCGAGATTTGACCCACGGCTTTGTGCAGCACGTTTACCTGTATCTCGTCGGTAGAGAGTTTGATGAGTGAGTCGCTCAATGCCTCGATGGAACCGTCGACGTCGCCTTTGACGATGATGTTCAGCTCCTGGAAGTTGCCGATGGCGATGCGGCGGCCTATATCGTCGAGGGTGAGCAGTTTATGGGTACGCAGGCCTTGTTCACGTTGCAACTGCTCGCGTTTGTTGGCAATTTCACGAGCCTCTTGTTCGCTGCTCAGTACTTTGAACTGATCGCCGGCAGTGGGGGCGCCGTTGAGTCCGAGTATGAGCACGGGGGCCGAGGGACCTGCCTCCTTGATGCGGGCGTTACGTTCGTTGAACATGGCTTTTACACGACCGAAATGTGTTCCGGCCAATACTACGTCGCCGGTGTGCAGGGTACCATTCTCGACCAGTACCGTGGCCACGTAGCCGCGACCTTTGTCGAGGGCCGACTCGATGATGGAGCCCGTGGCACGACGGTTGGGATTGGCTTTGAGGTCGAGCATTTCGGCTTCGAGCAGTACTTTTTCCATCAACTCTTTTACGCCGGTTCCCTTCTTGGCCGAGATGTCTTGCGACTGGTATTTGCCGCCCCACTCCTCAACCAGGTAGTTCATGTTGGCCAGCTCCTCTTTTATCTTGTCGGGGTTGGCGTTGGGCTTATCGATTTTGTTGATGGCGAAGACGATGGGCACTCCGGCTGCCGAAGCGTGGTTGATGGCTTCGACCGTTTGGGGCATGACGTTGTCGTCGGCAGCCACGATGATGATGGCGATGTCGGTAACCTTGGCGCCTCGGGCACGCATGGCGGGG
>CAJLYN010000291.1 GCA_905210875.1 uncultured Bacteroides sp.
CCCCGCAAGGTCGAGGGTGCGATGCCCGAGACTGTTGCCCTTCAAGAGGAGCGTGCGGCGACAGCCGGCTCACCGACGGAACGGAAACAGCCTGCCGATGTCGAAACCGAGCTTTTGAATGAGGAGAACCCTGCACCTTTTACAACGCCTGAGGAGTGGCGACGTGCTTTTATCGCCTCGGAAATATGGAACAGGAAATACTGAAATAAAAAAAACGAATATATGAGTTTCAAAGTAATTACGGCCGATGAGGCTGCCTTGTATGTAGAGAATGATGATAACGTGGGATTCGGAGGTTTTACGGCGGCCGGAACTCCCAAAGTGGTGCCCGAAGCCATAGCCCGCAGGGCCGAGGCCGAACATGCTGCCGGTCGACCCTTTCGCATTGGTGTTTTCACCGGAGCATCGACCAGTGACCATATCGATGGAGCCCTTTCCCGGGCCAAGGCCATAAAATTCCGCACGCCCTATCAGTCGTGTCCCGATTCGAGAGCTGCCATCAATGCCGGAGAGATATCTTATTGCGACGTGCATCTCTCTGAACTGGCGCAGATGTTGCGTTACGGTTTTCTCGGCAAATTGCGGGTGGCCATTATCGAAGCTTCGTCGGTAACCGACGATGGGAAAATCTACCTCGGCCCCGGCGTGGGTATAGCGCCTACCGTGTGCCAGTTGGCCGACAAGATAATCATTGAACTCAATGCGCACAACCCCAAAGAGCTGGCCGGATTTCACGACATCTACCAGCCGGCCGATCCTCCCTATCGGCGCGAAATTCCTGTTTACCGTCCCTCCGACCGTGTGGGTACCCCCTACATACAGGTCGACCCGGCCAAGATTGTGGGTATCGTCGAGACCAACATTCCCGATGGCGTGAAGGAGTTTGCCCCCAGCGACGAGGTAACCATGAGTATCGGACGCAACGTGAGCGACTTCCTGGCTGCCCAGCTCAAAGCCGGCCTTATCCCTCAGGAGTTTCTTCCCTTGCAGTCGGGCGTGGGCAACATTGCCAATGCCGTGCTGGGATTCCTCGGCAAGAATCCGAATATTCCCCCCTTCCAGATGTACACCGAGGTGATACAAGACTCGGTCATCGGTCTTCTGCGCGAAGGTCGTTGCACCTTTGCCAGCAGTTGCTCGCTCACGGTCAGCGACAAGGTGATGCAGGAGGTGTATAACGACCTTGACTTTTTCCGCGACAAGATTGTGCTGCGTCCCGGAGAGATAAGCAACAACCCCGAGCTGGTGCGCCGTCTGGGGCTGATTACCATCAACACGGCCCTCGAAGCCGATATCTTCGGCAATGTGAACAGTACCCACGTTACCGGAACGAAGATGATGAACGGTATCGGCGGTTCGGCCGACTTCACCCGAAACGCCTACATCTCGATATTTACCTGCCCCTCCGTGGCCAAAGGTGGAAAGATAAGCGCCATCGTACCCATGGTATCGCACCTCGACCACAGCGAACACTCGGTCAACGTTATTGTTACGGAATATGGCGTGGCCGACCTGCGGGGCAAAAATCCGCACGAGCGGGCCGAGCTCATCATCGAAAACTGTGCCCACCCCATGTACCGTCCTCTCCTGCGCGAATACCTCGCTCTCGGCAAGAAGGGCCACACGCCCCACTGCCTGAGTGCGGCCTATGCCTTCCACGAAGAGTTCTTGCGGTCGGGCGATATGGCGCAGACTTCGTTTGCCGCTTATAAATAATATTTCCGGGCCGATGGAAGAATGGTTGTCGCGCACCTTTCTCCTGGTGGGAGAGGAGGCGCTTGCCCGCCTGCAACAGTCACACGTGCTGGTCGTGGGCGTAGGAGGTGTAGGGGCTTATGCCGCCGAGATGATAGTGCGTGCCGGCGTGGGCCGTATCACCCTGCTCGATGCCGATGAGGTGGAGGCTTCCAACCTCAACCGGCAGTTGGTGGCGCTCTGCTCGACGCTGGGCCGGCCCAAGGTCGATGTCCTGCGACAGCGCTTGCTCGACATCAATCCCCACCTGCACATAGAGGCTTGCGCCCGTTATCTCGAAGCCGGCGACGTGGAGACCCTCCTCGACGGAGGCTTCGATTTTGTCGTCGACGCCATCGATACGCTTGCCCCTAAGGTGGCTCTGCTGGCAGCCTGTGTGCGCCGGCAGGTGCCCGTGATTTCGTCGATGGGGGCCGGCGCACG
>CAJLYN010000292.1 GCA_905210875.1 uncultured Bacteroides sp.
GGGCGGTGAAGTCGTAGGCATAGATAAAGACCAGTCGTCCGTCGATTTTACCGTAACCGGTAACCATACCGTCGCCGGGTATCTGCTTCTTTTCCATGCCGAAGTGGGTGCAGCGGTGCGTTACAAACTTGTCGAGTTCGTTGAACGTGCCTTTGTCGAGCAGCATATCGATGCGTTCGCGGGCGGTCATGCGTCCCGACTCGTGTTGTTTCTCAATCTTTTCAATGCCTCCGCCTTGTGAGGCTTTCTTGTCGAGGGCTTCAAAGGCCTCGTATATTTTTTCTCTTTCCATTGTTTTAGTCATTAGCTATTATATCCAGCAGAATCAGTGTCTGGTTTCCGTTTACCGAGTCGCCTTCATTTACCAGAATATCCTTGACGACACACTCCGAATTGACCTTGTAGTTGCTTTGCATCTTCATGGCTTCGAGTACGATGACTATGTCGCCGGCTTGCAGGTGGTCGCCTTTCTTTACCGGTATCTTTACCACCTTGCCGGGCATGGGGGCAATGATTTTGTCGTCCTGGCGGGTGTTGTCGCCTTTTTTCATGCGCAGGTACTTGGCCTGGGTGTCGATGATGTCGATGTGGTAGGAGCGGTAGAAGATGTTGACATCGTAGCTTTTGCGTCCTTCTTTCTGAATGAGTTCGGCATTGTAGGAATTGCCGTCGTGCAATATCGAGCAACTGCCGTTCTCGGCCATGACGATATCTACCTCGTAGGGCTTTCCGTCGATGGTGAGTTGCACCTTGTTGCCCTCTTTATTGACCAGTGAAACGTCGGCTACACGGTCTCCGATATGTATTTCCATAAGTTCAGTCTCCTTCTTAGATGCGTAATACTCCTTTTTGTAATCCGAATTCGCGCCAGCGGCTGATGGGACGGGCGTCGGTCAGCTGCGCGGGGCTGTTCTCTTCCAGATTCATGAGATAATCGATGTAGGCAGCAATCATGGCCAGGTTTTCAATCTCTTCGTTGTGGCTGTTGTTGCGTTGCAGCATACGGGCGTTTTTCTCGATGAAGAGGGTGTTGTATTCACCTTTCACGAAGTCGGGCGTGTGCATGATGCGTTTCAGGTAGCTGAGGTTGGTTTTCAGTCCGGTGATTTTGTATTCATACAGCACGCGGCGCATGCGTTCTATGGCGTATTGACGGGTAGTGGCCCACACGATAAGTTTGCCTATCATAGGGTCGTAGTACATGGGTATCTCATACCCCTCGTATACATAGCTGTCGATGCGTACGCCGATACCGTTGGGCTCGGTGAGTTGCTTGATGATGCCCGGCGAGGGAAGGAAATTGTTTTCGGTGTCTTCGGCGCAGATGCGGCATTCGATGGCATGGCCGCGCTGCATGAGGTCGCTCTGTTTGAGATGCAGCACCTCGTCGTTGGCTACACGTATCTGCTCCTTGACCAGGTCGACGCCGCACACCTCTTCGGTGATGGGGTGCTCGACTTGCAGACGGGTGTTCATTTCGAGGAAGTAGAAATGGCGGTGCTTGTCGACGAGAAACTCGATGGTACCGGCGCCGGAGTAGTTCACGGCCTTGGCGGCGGCTACGGCCTTTTCGCCCATCTCTTTGCGCAGTTCGGGCGTTAGGAAGGGCGAGGGGCTCTCTTCGACGATTTTCTGGTGCCGGCGTTGTACCGAACATTCACGGTCGAAGAGGTGTATGACGTTGCCGTGGTTGTCGCCGAGTATCTGGAACTCGATGTGATGCGGTTCTTCTACAAACTTTTCGAGGTAGACGGTATCGTCGCCAAACGACGACATCGATTCCGATCGGGCTGTGTTGTATGCTTCCATCACTTCATCTTCGTTGTGGATGAGGCGCATACCTTTTCCACCACCGCCCATCGATGCCTTCAACATGACAGGAAAGCCTATCTCTTTGCAGATGCGAAGGGCCTCTTCGCCGCTTTGCAGCGGCTGCTCGGTACCGGGAACGACCGGTACGCCGGCGGCAATCATGCGTTTGCGGGCAGAAATTTTGTCGCCCATCGCTTCCATGGTCTCGGCCGAGGGACCGATGAATATGATACCCTCCTGTTTGCAGCGGCGGGCAAACTCGGCGTTCTCCGACAGGAAGCCGTACCCC
>CAJLYN010000293.1 GCA_905210875.1 uncultured Bacteroides sp.
CGATGCCTCCCTCTTTTTTCATCGTACCGACTCGGGAGTGCACCTCCGGAACGAAGACGGTGATTTGTCGTATCCCTGTTTTCCTGTTTCCGTACCGTTTTCCCTCGCAGCAAAGAGTTCAAAGTATTTTGTTATTTGTCTTTTTGGTGGATTTCTTGGGATAAAACGAGGTAAAGGATAGAAAAAGGTTGATTTGCTCTACCTTTTGTAAGAATTTATTTAAAAATGCTTATCTTTGCGGACTGAAAAAGAACCGAATCGGAGTATAATGGATATTCTTACCGCTTTTCTGGCCGACCTGAGCACCTGGTTGTGGGGGTGGCCCATGATTATAATGCTGCTGGGCACCCATCTGTTTTTGACCATACGTTTGCGGGTCCCCCAACGTAAGCTATGGACGGCCATACGTCTGTCGGTTACGACCGACAAGCAGGCCAAGGGCGACGTCAGCCAGTTTGGCGCATTGGCCACTTCGCTGGCCGCGACCATAGGTACCGGAAATATCATCGGCGTGGCGACAGCTGTTTCGCTGGGCGGGCCGGGTGCTGTGTTGTGGTGCTGGCTTACAGGTGTGCTGGGCATCTCGACCAAGTATGCCGAAGGGCTGTTGGCCATAAAGTACCGCGTGAAGAAGCCCGACGGAGAGATGCTGGGCGGACCCATGTATGCCTTGGAACGGGGATTGAACATGCGGTGGCTGGCCATACTGTTCTGCGTGTTTACGGCCATAGCCGCTTTTGGTATCGGCAATACGGTGCAGGCCAACTCCATCTCGCTGCTGGTGCAGGAGACTTGCGGCGTTTCGCCCCACATTACCGGGGTGGTTGTCGCTCTGCTGGTGGCTCTTGTTATCGTGTTTGGCGTGAAAGGTATTGCTCGTGTGTGCATGGGGCTGGTTCCTTTCATGGCACTGTTTTATGTCTTGGGCTGTGTGTATATATTGTGGCTGAATGCGGCTTATCTGGGCGAATCGTTGCGACTGATTGTCGACTCGGCTTTCAGAGCCCATGCGGCGGGCGGCGGCTTTGCCGGTACGACGGTCATGATGGCTGCCCGGTATGGCATAGCCCGCGGACTCTTCTCAAACGAGTCGGGGCTCGGTTCGGCGCCTATTGTCGCTGCCGCCGCTCAGACACGCAATCCCGTGCGGCAGGCGCTGGTATCTTCGACCGGCACGTTCTGGGATACGGTGGTCATCTGCGCGCTCACCGGGCTGGTGCTGGTAAGCAGCATCATCGCCCACCCCGACATCGATTACACGCAGGGCGGCGCATTGACCAAGGCTGCCTTCGGAAAGATTCCCGTGGTCGGCACCTTTATATTGACGGTGGGTATTCTCACCTTTGCCTTCTCCACGATACTGGGGTGGAGTTATTATGCCGAGAAAGCCATCGAATATCTGGGCGGCAGACGCCTCATCAAGTATTACCGGGTCTTGTGGATTGTGTCCATCTATTTCGGCTCGGTGATGCAACTCTCCATCGTGTGGAACCTGGCCGACGGCATGAACGCCTTCATGGCCATTCCCAATCTGATTTCGTTGCTGCTGTTATCGGGCGTTGTCGCCTCCGAAACCCGAAAATATTTATGGAGCGGCCGCCTCGACGACTATGGCGATTGAGAGGTTGTCAAATAGCTGAGGATGCAATATGAAAGTTTTGTTGTAATTTTGAAATCGAATTCTTATGTACTTTGATTATGGAACAGAGTTTTGTATTACCCTCGGAGTTGACCAAGGCCGAGCGTTACGAAGCGTTTCTCCGGCAGTTTGAGGCGCTGGTCGAGGGAGTCGACGACGAGATAAGTGTCATGGCCAATGCCTCGGCGGCGTTGCACGAGGCTTTCGGCTTTTTCTGGGTCGGCTTCTACCGGGTGAAGGGCGAAGAGCTTGTGCTGGGTCCGTTCCAGGGAAGTGTGGCCTGCTATCGTATAAAATACGGTCGCGGGGTGTGCGGCACGGCCTGGGCGCAGGGGCAGACGGTTGTCGTGCCCGACGTCGAACAGTTTCCGGGACATATCGCGTGCAGTTCGCTGTCGCGTTCCGAGATTGTCGTGCCCGACGTCGAACAGTTTCCGGGACATATCGCGTGCAGTTCGCTGT
>CAJLYN010000294.1 GCA_905210875.1 uncultured Bacteroides sp.
CATCGACGACGATGGCACGGGCCGAGTCGCTGCCGTAGTCGAGTCCTATGACATATTTACTCATAATCGTTCGGTTTTAGCAGAGGGCTTTGTTGAGCATGTAGTAAATCTCGTTGAGGCGCAGTTCTTTCTTGAATTGCGGTATGGTCGTGTTGGCGTCGATGACTACCAGCTCGATGCCGGCGATGTCGGCATAGTCTTCGAGATATTCGGTGGTGAGGTCGTAGGAGAACGAGGTGTGGTGCGTACCACCGGCCAGTATCCAGGCGGCAGCTCCTATTTCAAAGCTGGGACGCGGAATCCACAGTGCCGAGGCTACCGGCAGTTTGGGCAGCTCCTTCGACTTGATGCAGTCGACCTCATTGACGATGAGGCGGAAACGGTTGCCCAGGTCGACAATCGTGGCGGCCACGCCGGCACCCTGTTTCGAGGTGAAGACGAGGCGGGCCGGGTCGTTCTTGCCGCCGATGCCGAGGGGGTGTACTTCGAGTTTGGGTTTGTGTTCGGCAATGAGGGGGCACACTTCGAGCATGTGGGCTTGCAGTATGGCGCTCTTCTTGCCGTCGAAGTTGAGGGTATAGTCTTCGAGGAAGGAGCAGCCGCGGGGCAGACCTTGACCCATGAACCACATGGTGCGGTAGAGGGCGGCCGTCTTCCAGTCGCCTTCGGCGCCGAAACCGTAACCCTCGGCCATGAGGCGCTGGCAGGCGAGGCCGGGCAGCTGGTCGACACCGGCCAGGTCGTCGAAGTTGGTGGTGAAGGCCTTGGCTCCTTTTTCTTTGAGGAAACGGCGCAGGGCTATCTCTTCGCGGGCGGCGTTGCGCACCTGCTGGCGGTCTTTGCCGCCGGCCTGACAGTTGGGGGCGAGGTCATACTCTTTCTCGTATTCGGCCACGAGGGCATCGACCTCGGCCTCGGTTACCTGGTCTTGCACGGCCACGAGGTCGGCAATGGGGTAGTAGTCGACGTGATAGCCCAGCCGCATTTCGGCTTCAACCTTGTCGCCGTCGGTAACGGCTACGTTGTTCATCTGGTCGCCAAAACGGATGATACGCATATCCTGTGCGTCGGCCCAGGCGGCAGCCACCCGCATCCACACGGCGATTTTGGCCTGAGCGGCGGGGTCTTGCCAGTGGCCTACGACCACCTTGCGGTTTTTGCGCATGCGGGTGACGATGTGGCCGAATTCGCGGTCGCCGTGTGCCGACTGGTTGAGGTTCATGAAGTCCATGTCCATGGTCTCCCAGGGAATCTCCTTGTTGAACTGGGTGTGGAAGTGCAGCAGCGGTTTGCGCAGTTCTTGCAGGCCGTGTATCCACATCTTGGCTGGCGAGAAGGTGTGCATCCAGGTGATGACGCCGATGCAGTGCGGGTCGTTGTTGGCGGCTTTCAGTGTCTCGGTCACTTCGCGGGCCGAGTTGACGGTGCCTTTGTACACCACCTTTACGGGCAGGTTGCCCGAGTTGTTGAGCCCCTTTACCATTTCGTTGGAGTGGGTGTCGACGGCGATGACGGCATCGCCTCCGTAGAGCAGTTGGGCTCCGGTTACAAACCAGACTTCAAAATTTTCAAATCCTTTCATAGCGTGTTATTTTTTTGTTTGTTGATACAGTAGGGGTTATTTTTTCTGTCCGTAATAGGCATTGGGGCCGTGCTTGCGGCTGAAATGCTTCTCGACGAGCAGGGGGTTCATGGTGAGTTGGGGGTTGATTTGGTAGGAGATATAGGCCATCTGGGCCACCTGTTCCATGACCACGGCGTTGTGTACGGCGTCGGCGGCATCTTTGCCCCAGGCAAAAGGGCCGTGGTTGCGCACGAGAGCTCCGGGAGTGTGCAGGGGGTCGATGTTTTTGAAACATCTGACGATGACGCGGCCGGTCTCCTTTTCGTAATTGCCTTCGACTTCGGCACGCGACATCTCGTCGGTGCAGGGTATGGCGTCGTGGAAGTAGTCGGCGTGTGTCGTCCCGATGTTGGGTATGGCGCGACCGGCCTGCGCCCAGGCGGGGGCCCATGTGACCCACGTGGACGCCGCCAAGGGCATGGTCCAGTGGGCCAAGGAAAAC
>CAJLYN010000295.1 GCA_905210875.1 uncultured Bacteroides sp.
TTGACTTTCCGTCGGCCGAGTAGCCGGCTATGTGGGGGGTGGCGATGAAGGCCTTTTGCAGCAGGTCAGCAGAGATGTGCGGCTCACCTTCCCAGCAGTCGATAATCAGGTCGCCAACCTTCTCGTTGCGGTAGGCGTCGAGCATTGCCTGCTCGTCGACGACACCACCGCGGGCGGCGTTGATGATGACCGGGCGGCGGGTCGCTTGCCCGAAAAACCGTTCGTCGGCCAGATGGTAGGAGGGGTGTGCGCCTTCCCGGGTGAGCGGGGTGTGGAAAGTGATGTAGTCGCACTGCCGGGCAATCTCGTAGAGGGAGACAAACCCTTCGGCACCCTCTTTCTCGGCGCGGGGAGGGTCGTTGAGCAGTACATGCATGCCCAGACGCCGGCAATGAGCCTCGACCTGGCGGCCCACATGGCCTACCCCCACGATGCCTATGCACTTTGTCGTGAGGTCGGTGCCCTCTTTCTCGGCGTGCCTCAGCAGCGAGGCGGTGATGTACTGGGCCACCGAGGCGGCGTTGCACCCGGGAGCGTTGAGCCATTCGATGCCGTGGCTGCGGCAGTAGTCGGCGTCGATGTGGTCGTAGCCGATGGTAGCGGTGCCGATAAACCGGCAGCGGCTCCCGTCGAGCAGGACGGCGTTGCAGCGGGTGCGGGTGCGGACTATCAGCATGTCGGCATCTCGCACGGCCGTGCGGTCGATGGCCGCAGGGGCCAGGTAACGCACCTCGACATACGGTTCGAGAACGCCTTTGATGAATGGTATCTTGTCGTCGATGACGATAACCGGTTTTTCTTTCATGAGTATGGAATTTGTCTCTGACATTACGCTACAAAGATAAGGTTTGCTCCGATGATTTGCGCCACGGCGAAAAGCAAAAATGAAATTATTTACTTTAAAAATTGACAAAGTCATAAAGTATGCGTAAGTTTGTCCCTTATTCCGGTAATATAAATTTTTAACACTCCTATGACATTCAGTGAAAAGAGCAATCACATCTTCTGGAATGCTACGCAAGATTATCACAAACGGGACGATGTCGATGCCCAGATGGTGAATCCTTACCCCGAAAAGACCATCGAACATGACCTCTATCTCAAAAACTGGATTGATGCCGTGCAGTGGCACCTCGAAGATATTGTGCGCGACCCCGAAATAGACCCTGTAAAGGCACTGGCCATCAAGCGTCGCATTGACAAGTCGAATCAGGACCGTACCGACCTGGTGGAGCGTATCGACAGTTATTTCCTTCAACAGTATGCCGATGTGAAGCCGCTTCCCGATGCCGTCATCAACACCGAGAGTCCGGCCTGGGCCATCGATCGCCTTTCGATACTGGCCTTGAAGATATACCATATGCAGCAAGAGGTAGAGCGGAAAGAGGCTTCGCCCGAACACATTGAGCGCTGCCGGGCCAAGTTGCAGGTGCTTCTCGAACAGCGGGTAGACCTCTCGTCGGCCATTGACCAGCTGCTGAGCGACATAGAGCAGGGCCGCCGCTACATGAAGGTTTATCGCCAGATGAAAATGTACAACGACCCGTCGCTGAATCCGGTCCTGTATAATCAGAAATAGTTGGAACTTTTGATATTTGGGGGAGAAGGGTAGCAGGAAAAGTTGATTCTTGCCCTTTTCCTCCAATTGTTATTTTCTGCATCTCTGTGCAAGAATGTGTATCGCTTCTTTTTGTCGGCTCACTGTCCATGGCAGAAACAACGCCGGGTCGATAGGAAAGTCGGTATCTATCCTGCATGATGTTGCAGAAGATGTTGATTGGTGTCATTCTTATGGGCAAAAAAAGATGTTCTTTTCCTCGGCACGTGGCCATTTTCCGTTTCTCGGCACTCGGCGACGTAGCCATGACGGTACCTGTCGTGTATGAGGTGTGCCGGGCCTGTCCCGATGTCAGGTTTACCCTTTATACCAAGGCGGCGGTGGCATCGCTGTTTCTCTATCCGCCGACCAATCTCACGATTTTCCCCGTCGACACACGCGGCCGATACCGGGGGCTGCGAGGCCTTTGGCGCCTGTTCAGAGAGGCGCGGCAGCAGGGGG
>CAJLYN010000296.1 GCA_905210875.1 uncultured Bacteroides sp.
AAGAGATACACCGCTTGCAGCAGCAGTCCGACTATCGGTCGTGGTGCAACGGCCGTCCGATAGATAAGAGAAAACTCTATTGCACCTATGCCGACGGAGGCGATACGCTCGCCTTTGAACCTCGACCCATGCGTCGGCTTGTCAAAGGTTTCTGGCAGGCTTATATACTGCCTCACCTCGATGCCCTTTTCTACGAGGAGGAGAGCGAGACAACGATAAAGTCGTTGATGGAGAGCTACCGGGGAGCGATGAAAAACATGGGCCGGAGTGTCTCCATAGAGTTGCCGCTTGCCGTCGATACTGAGTCGGGCGGTATAGCCGATAACTATCTGCATATACGGTGCCGTCTGCGTGAAAGCATACCGGCCCATGAAAATATCTCCGAAAAGAGTCGCGATTCCTTTTCGGAACCAAACCAGTAAAAGAAATGAATTCACGTCGTAGATTTTGCCTAAACATACTTGTATTCTCTCTGTTGTTCGGTTTCGTGTGGACCGATTTGCCGGCACAGAACATCTCGGTCAAGGATTTCCGCCTGCTCGAAACCGACCTGACCGCCAATACGGCCGGCACCATGAAGCGAGATCAGAACAATGAGGTGGCTGCTCTGATAAAAATTGTAACCACCGAGACCGGCTTTGTATTCGATGGTGGTATGCTGGGTACCGTGGCCACCGTGCAGAAGACGGGTGAGATATGGCTTTATGTGCCGCAGAAAGCCCGCAAGATTACTATCTCGCATCAGCAGCTGGGCGTGTTGCGCGACTATTACTATCCTTGTACCATCGAGGCGGGCCGCACCTATGAAATGATTTTGTCTACGGGAAAGGTTACGACCATCGTACAGGAAGATGCCGGCGGACAGTATGTGGCAATGACGCTCACTCCGGCCAATGCCGAGGTATACATCGACGACATACTCACCGAAGTCTCCGGCGGCACCGTATCGAAACTGTTGAAATATGGAAAACACACCTATCGCATAACCGCCCCTCTTTACGAGACCGAGGTCGGACAGTTTGACATCTCTTCGCATGGCCGCACCGACCTGAAAATTGCCCTGCGTCCTGCTTACGGGCAGTTGCAGCTGACCTCTACACCCCCGGGAGCCGAAGTCTATATCGACGATGATTACAAACCTGCCGGAATGACCCCCTTTACGACCGAACGTCTGCCCAAAGGGAAACACACGCTGCAATTCAGACGGGCCTCATATAAACCGTTGAAGCAGACGGTCGATGTTGTCGGCGACGCTTCGGTGCAGACCATCTCGGCCACCTTGGAGCCCAACTTTGCTGAAGTTTCGGTACTGGCTCCCGGTAATGCCGACATATATATCAATCAGGAATTGAAAGGTACGGGTCGTTGGAGCGGTCGTCTCAATACCGGCCTCTACACGGTCGAGGCACGCAAGGAGTCGCATTATTCCACCCGCAAGACGGTTGACATCAAAGCGGGCGAAACAACCGAAATTTTGTTGGAGGCACCCATTCCCCGTTATGGCACTCTTAATATCAACACCGACCCTATCGGGGCGAAAGTATTTGTCGATGGAGAATTTCTGGGTGAGACGCCGAATATATTCCGCAACATATTGGCTGGTGCTCGCACGCTTAGGGTGGAGAAGAACGGCTTCGTTTCGGAATCACAAACCATAACCATAGAGGAGGGAAAGGTAACTCCCCTTGACTTGACCTTGCAGAACGGCGGTTCGGTAACCATTCATAGTCAGGTACCCGGGACCGAGGTGTTTGTTGACGGGACCCATGTGGGAAATGCACCCTGCACCTATACGGCCGCAGCCGGCCGCTATACCGTGACGGCGCGGGCCCGCGGATACAGAGATGTAACACGTTCGGTGGTGATTGTGGCTGGACAGTCCAATGTGGAGACAATTTCACCTGTGCCACTCACCGGAGCTGTGCAGATAACGGTTTATCCATCATCGGCCAATATTTATGTCGATGGATCTTTTGTAGGTACCTCTTCGTGTCGCTTTGAAGGATCTACGGGATCTCATACGGTGTCTGTCAGTGCCTATGGATACAAATCGAAAACC
>CAJLYN010000297.1 GCA_905210875.1 uncultured Bacteroides sp.
CCATGGTGGTTGATTACCTGGTATGGTTTTCACCGTCGTTGTTGTTTGAGTTGTGGATAACGGTGGCCCTTTTTGCTGTTCGTCTCGATGGCGCGCCGAAACTGGCCATGTGGTGCAGCATTATTTCGGCTGCTGTAAATGTGGTGCTCGACTGGCTGTTTATTTTTATCTTCGGTTGGGGTGTGATGGGCGCCGCACTGGCTACCTCGTTCAGTTGTCTGTGCGGAGGTGTTGTGGCGGTTGTCTATCTGGCTTTCTATGCCCGGGCTGTACGCATGTGTCGGCTTCCGTTTCATGGCAGGGCAATCGCCTTTTTCTTCCGGCAGGTGGCCGTGCAGTGTAAGATAGGATCGGCGGCCTTGCTGGGCGAACTTACCATGGCGGTTCTCTTCTTTGTCGGAAACCGGGTGTTCATGCATTATCTAGGTGATGAAGGGGTAGGAGCATTCGGTGTGAGTTGCTACTATTTGCCGTTTGTTTTTATGATTGGTAATGCCATTGCACAATCGGCACAACCCATTATCAGCTACAATTACGGTATAGGTCGAGGCGACAGAGTGCGTGTTGCTTTGCGTGTGTCGCTGTTTACGGCGGTAATTTGCGGGGCTGTGTCGACCGGTGCATTCCTGCTTTTCCCCGAGCTGCTGGTCGGGCTCTTCCTGCCGCTCGACGATGCCGCGGCCCGCATCGCGGTCGGAGGCTTTCCCTATTACGGGTGCGGCTTTATCTTCTTTGTGCTGAATCTTGCGGTTATCGGTTATTATCAGAGTATCGAAAAGGTGAAACCGTCGACTCTCTTTGCCCTTTTACGAGGCTTTCTTTTTCTGGTGCCCTGTTTCCTGCTGTTGCCCCATTGGCTGGGAGAGCACGGTATATGGCTGGCTCTGAGCTGTTCCGAATGGTTGACAACGCTGGTCATACTTGTCGTGTGGCTTCTTCGCCGGCGGCGTGCAGCTCTCTCGAAAAGAGCGTAATGTTCTGTTGCGGCAGAGCCGAAAAAGACATCGCCTCCCGACGCATGTGGTCGGGAGGCGATGTCCGGTTATATAAGAGTGCCGTTGGTATGGCCTCTTTTAGCGAATGATTTTCAATGTCTCGCGTTTTCCGCTCGGTTGTGTGAGGCTGACAATGTAGAACCCTCTTGGCAGGTGTTCGAGGCTGAGACTTTCGGTGTTGGCCCGAGTGAGCAGTACAGTTTGTCCGGCCGCATTGGCAACAACAACCGGCTGTCCTGCGGCAGTGCCGATGTGCAACTGTCCGTCGGCATACCACACGTTGTATTCTTCACTCTCGGCAGCAACGATGCCGCTGGTGAAGTGGGTATCCATCTCTTCGCCCATGAGGCTGTTGAGGTAGACTTCGAGCGCGGTGTATCCGTCGCTGTTGACCATGTTGTTGTCGGCAACCTGGGGGTTGAGGCCGTGGGCCGTTTCCCAGGAGTCGGGCATACCGTCGCCATCGCTGTCGGTCGGTACGGTATAGTCGGTCGAGTAGGCGATGAATCCCTCGGCATCGTTTTCGGTGTCGATGATACCGTTGCCTTTGCTGCCCCCGTAGGTGGTGGTACCGTTGCGTACATCGTCGACGATGCGACGTTCGATGGCGTCGCGGTTGATGGTACCGGCTTTTTCGAGAACGGTCTCGTAGGCCTCCTGGGCGGTTTCGTATTCACCGGCAGCATAGGCGTAGGTGTCGAAATCATATTCGCCATAGCGCACGGGCAGCGTCCAGCGGTAGTAGTTGAGTTGTGGCACGATAAGGGTGTCGACGCGCAGTTGGGCGAGAGAGTATCCGGCATCAGGGGCCACGCCGTTCCAGTTGTTGGTGGTTACCGAAGTGTTTCCGTGCATGACATTGCCGTTGATGTACCATTGCGAGGGACCCCACGACGTGGCTCCGTCGCGGGCGTAGGAGGGGGCGACGAAGGTCTGGCTCGTAGTGTTCTTGCCCGGCCGGTAATAGTTGTTGACGAAGTTGCATTCGTGGGCAGAGTTCAGTCCGTTGTATTCGGTAATGTCGGCCGTGTTCTCGCCGCCATAGCAGCCCCGACGGCTTCCCC
>CAJLYN010000298.1 GCA_905210875.1 uncultured Bacteroides sp.
AGCAGCCACACGGCCGCACCCAGCGGCAGAAGAGCCGCATAGAGGTATTTGTCGCGGGGGGAGTAGGGAAGGAGGTTCCCCCGTTTGAGCCAGGTGCCGACGTGAAAAAACGGCAGGGCCACAAGGGCTGTCCCCACATAATAGGGCAAAACGATACCCTCCTTAGCCAGCAGCCAGCCCCCGACGGCCAGCCCCCACACGGCGATGTCGAGTCGCCACGATTTGAAGCCGAGTTGCAGCGCATAGTAGAGAAGGTTTACCTCGAAAAGCGCGGTGAGAAACCACAGCGGTGAGTTGTGATACGACGACCCGGTGCGCACTATCTCCCAGAAGGGCCACCACGATAGCCGCTCATAGGCCGATGTGTCGGTGCCGTTCAGCCGGAAGATGCCCCACGAAAGCGCATCGTACAGGTAGGTGAGCGCGTAGAAAAAAAGGAGCGGGACGATGAGGTTGTTGATTTTTTTCAGGCAAAACTCCCCAATGCCGCTGTATCTCTTGAAGAAGATGCCCGACAGGAAAAAGTAGAGCGGCATACGGAACGAGTCGAAAAACACCCCCCACGCATAGCGGGTGAGGTCGGGGTGTATATGGGCAAAGACCACCAGCAGGATACAGAATCCTTTGGCCATGTCGATATATTCGATGCGTGCAGATTGCGTGGGCATGTTTTTGTTGCGGAGATAAAAGTGTGCCGGGGCAAAGATACGCAAATCGAGCAGAGAAGCACAGGGTTTTCCCGTATATTCTGCCCGAAGTTTTCGGATTGTGGAGGTGTGCGTCATGCCCGGCGGTTTCTCATGACGGCAGCTGGTGCGGAGAGGCGCTTCACGGTACCCCTGAGACAGGCCCGAAAAGCCCGGCAGGGGCACTTCTGCAAGGGAAACCCCGGGAAATTTGGTGGGGCCGTTTACATCGATTATCTTTGTGAGACAAATTTGTGATTATGTCTCAAACAACACCCTATTTTTCCATCATCATTCCCGTCTACAATCGTCCCGACGAGGTGCGTGAGCTGCTCGAAAGCCTGGCCGAGCAGACCTGCAAGGATTTTGAATTGCTGCTGGTCGAAGATGGCTCGACGCGCCGTTGCGACGAGGTGGCACGCGAGTATGCCGACCGCCTGACCATACGCTATTTCTATAAGGAAAACTCGGGCCGCAGTCTCACTCGCAACTACGGCATGGAGCGGGCCACGGGCCGTTATCTGGTCTTTTTCGATTCCGACTGCATCATACCCCCCACCTACTTCGAGACGGTGCGTCGTCGGCTCGACGAGCACTATGTCGACTGTTACGGAGGCCCCGATGCGGCCCACAGTTCTTTCTCGCGGCTGCAAAAGGCGATAAACTATGCCATGACCTCGTTTTTTACGACCGGTGGTATACGGGGAGGAAAAGGGTCAATGGAGAAGTTTACACCGCGCACTTTCAATATGGGATTTTCCAAGGAGGTGTACGACCGGGTGGGTGGTTTCGCCGATATGTTCGGCGAGGATATCGACCTGTCGCTGCGCATACGCGATGCCGGCTTTACGACGGCGCTTTTCCGCGATGCCTATGTCTATCACAAGCGGCGGGTGAGTTTCCGCTCGTTCTACCGGCAGGTCTACGTCTTCGGTATGGCGCGGGTCGATTTGTATCGGTTGCACCCCGAGTCGTTGAAGGTGGTACATCTCCTGCCGGCCTGTTTCGTGTGCGGAGTGGTGGTCTTGCTGGCAGGGGCTTTCTTCTGGCCGTGGACTCTCTTGCCTCTGGCTTTTTATTACGGACTGCTGTTTCTGGAATCTCTGGTCAAGAACAGGAGTCTGCCCATCGCCCTGCTTTCGCTTCTCACCTGTACGATACAGCTCGGCGGCTATGGCCTCGGATTTATGAAGGCCTTTATTACCAAGGTCGTGCTGAAAAGAGATGTCGACCGGGAGGCCGAGTTGGCCAAACATTATAAGAAGAAATAGTCTCTCTCCGTTCCGGTGACGGAATGTTCCCCCCCTCGTCATAACAGTTGCGCCGCCTCTCCCGGCAGGAGAGGCAGGAGAAACGACATCTCCTGCCTCCC
>CAJLYN010000299.1 GCA_905210875.1 uncultured Bacteroides sp.
TATCTCCACGATGCCGCGGGTGGCCACCTGCTTGTAGAGAAAGTGGTCGTAGCCCGGATCGCCGTGCCGGGTGGTATCAATACCCAGCGCATCGAGGTGCGACGGCAGGAGGGCTGTATGTCCGGCAAGGTCGACAACAAAGTCGGCTGCATGCCCGTTGACATCGAGCGAGACGATGATTTTCCCGTCGGTGTCGCGGTAGTCAAAAACATACGACGAGCCGCTTGTCTGTGCCGAGCTGTCAAGGGCCATGAGGCCGGCAATGCACCACAAGGCTATTTGAAGAATAGGATTTTTCATAAACATTCGGTGTTATTTTTCTTTCGTTATGACGATACGTTTTTCTTTGCCAGCCTGTTCGACGATGAGGGTGGCCGTGTCGGTGGGTATGTCGGCCATGATGCGACGCACCGACCACTCGTTCATGGGCAGGTTGTCGAGCCGTGTACCGTTTATCTCGACGACCTTGTCGCCGAAAGCGGCCTGTCTGCCGAGACTTTCCCACACGGTGGTAATGCGGAAGGCACTGTCGAGCGGCAGAATGTCGACATTCCAGTGCCCCGGTTCACCCGACATATCGACCGGCTCCTGGGTGTAGGGCAGGAAATAGAAGCGCCGGCGCAGGAAGTCGATGACCACCTTTCCGTGGTGCAGCAGGGCTGCCCCTATGATGCTGTTGTCCATGACCGTAGTAGTGCCGGTAACCCCAGTAAAGCGCTGGGTGTCGACGGTGATTTCGGGAACGGTGAGACGTGCGATTTTTACCGGGTCGCCCAGTCCGTGTATGCCTGCGCCTACGATGCCGTAGGCTTCACTCTCCTTGCGCGCGGCCTGTGCGGCGGTGAGTCTCTCGGCGTCTTTGGTCGAAAGCAGGAGAAAGTCGGGCACGCCCGTGTCGAAGAGTACCTCGACGGTCGTGTTGCCAAACGGCATCTCGACGATGGGATGCAGGCTGTTGGTCGAGAGCAGCGGCAGGCCGTCGCTTACTTTCAACCGCTCGGGACGGGAGGGAACATTGATGACCAGAATCCTGTTCCTGTCGTCGATGGTAACGACCGTCCCGGCAAAGGCATCGCCTCCCAGAATACCGACAACGCCCAACTCATCGAAGAATCCGTTCTCGGGCAGAATGAGCGAAGAGAGTTGCCCGAGTGTATGGTGTGGAGAGAGTGCAACATTGCTGATGACTCCTTTCTGGAAGACGCTCTTGTTGCTGTTCAAATCCGACACGCCGGCATAGCCCTGGGCCTTGGCACCGGCCTTTACGGCCGCCGTGGCCACGGTGCCGGTCTGTCCGCCGGTATCGACGATGTAACGCACCGGTATGCCGTTGAGCACAACGGGAATGACGATGCGGTTGTGTATGTAGTCGTAGGGAATGGTGTCGCACACCCTATTCTGTATCTGGGCGGACAACGGGACGACGGCCAACCCCGCGAGTACGAGGGCGACGGTAAGCCGTGCAAGTTTAACGGTTGAAGCGAATCGGTTTACGTTCATAGATGACGGTCTTTTCTCCGGCCTGGCTATCGATAGTCAGCCGCGATTTCTTTTTCTTTTTCAGCGCGGGAATACCTTGGGTAATACTCTCGCAGAAGTCGAATGTATCTACCGGTTTCCCGTTTATTGCCACCACCCTGTCGCCCGGAGCTATGCCCTCATAGCCTTCGCCCCAGACGCGGGCCACCACCAGATGACCCTCCTTCACGGTGAGTTCAACGTCGGCATACCTACCTTCGGGGCGGTGCGTCTCGTCGGGCCGGTAGGCTTCGTAGTAGAGACGCCGGCGGGGGTAGTCGATGGTAATGCGGCCGTAAGTGAGCAGTTCGGTACCCAGCAGCGAGACGGGAGCTTCGGCGGTGGTTGTTACGACCGACTCAAACTTGACCGAGCCTACCGATAGCGCCGGTATACCCACCCGCATGGCCTCCTCTTCCTGGCGTTGTCCCGAGATGCCCATGTTGCTCTCGCCATAACTGCGGGAGAGGCATTGCACGCCGGCATGGCCGCCGATGCGCTGGTAATCCTGCGCACGGAGCGAGAGCAGTTG
>CAJLYN010000300.1 GCA_905210875.1 uncultured Bacteroides sp.
TCCCAAAGCACCGGCCAGTGTGGCATCTTCGTGACAAAAGGCATGAGACCCCAAAAGAGACAGTAGCTTGTCAAACTGGGCATTCAGAGCAGCCGTCACCGCAGCATCATCGTCGCCCGTGGCCGTAAGGCGCAACCGTATCACCCCCGGCTTGGGGAGGTAGGCCAGATGAACCGACGCGGGCAACTCATTCTCGAAATCGGTGAGAAAAATCGCCAGGGCCGACTCGGTAAATCCTTTTACCAGGCAAGTGGCATGATGTACCGACGTATGGTCGCAGAAACGGGCACGCAAACGGGGCAATACCTCGTGCGTAACGGCATGTTGCATCTCCGACGGCACGCCGGGCATCGAAACCAGCACCTTTCCATCGCGATCGAACCACATGACGGGTGCCGTTCCTACCGGATTGTATATAACCGTACAGGCATCAGGTACCAGAGCCTGGTCACGCGTAAGAGTATTCATGGTAAAACCCTTGTGTGCAAATCGTGCCTCATTCATGGCCTGCACCTTTTCATCGCGATGCAGCGAACACCCATACAGTTCACAAAGAGTCCTTTTGGTAAGATCATCTTTTGTCGGGCCCAACCCTCCGGTCATCAACACGACCGATACCCGCGTAAAAGCATCGATGACGGCATTTTTTATTTCGTCCTTACGATCTCTCACCAGCGTGACTTCGGTCAATTCCCAACCCATCAGGTTGAGTTGGCGGGCAATCCAGCCTGAATTGGTATCGGCAACTTGACCGATGAGCAACTCGTCGCCGATAGCTATCACTTCTACATTCATAGTCTCTATTTTTTACAACGCCACTCGCGCAAAGGGTGGCAGATCGATGGAACAAAAGTCCTTGTCCATATACTTGTAATATCCCGTTATGGCCACCATGGCTGCATTATCGGTCGTAAACGAGAAGCGGGGCAGATAGATATCCCAGCCATAACGGGCGGCATGGTCCTGGAAGGCTGCACGCACCGCCGAATTGGCCGACACGCCACCAGCCACGGCCACCTCCTTGATGCCGGTATCTTTGACAACACGGCGCAACTTGTCCATCAAGATCTCAACAATGGTGGTCTGCAAGGAGGCGCAAAGGTCGTTTTTGCGCTGTTCTATAAAATCGGGATTCTTTTTCAGTTCATCTCTCAGCAGATAAAGGAATGACGTTTTGAGTCCGCTGAAACTGTAATCGTAACCGGGGATATGAGGTTTGCTCAAATGAAATGCCTGAGGGTTGCCCTCCTTGGCCAGACGGTCTACGACCGGACCGCCGGGATAACCCAGGCCCATGACCTTGGCACACTTGTCAAATGCTTCACCGGCAGCATCGTCGATGGTCTGCCCCAGCACCTCCATCTGGTTATAACGATCGACCCGGATAATCTGCGAATTGCCTCCGGATACCAGCAGACAGATAAAGGGATAGGAGGGTTGGCGGTTTTCTTCGCCCTCCACCTGTATAAAGTGAGCCATGACGTGTGCCTGCAAATGGTTGACATCTATAAGGGGAATATCAAGTGCCGAGGCAAACCCCTTGGCAAAGGAGGTACCTACCAGCAACGACCCCATG
The DNA here is from genome assembly GCA_905210875.1 of uncultured Bacteroides sp. Taxonomy (GTDB): domain Bacteria; phylum Bacteroidota; class Bacteroidia; order Bacteroidales; family UBA11471; genus Caccoplasma. Next base: position 1,577 of record CAJLYN010000300.1, read on the forward strand.
AGTCCCGGTCCGCGGGTAAAGGCCAGCGCGTCGATCGAAGTCTTGTCGATACCCGCCCGGCGTATCGCTTCGGACACGACCGGTATGATGTTTTGCTGATGCGCACGTGAAGCCAACTCGGGAACTACACCGCCAAAGGCTTCGTGCACGGCTTGCGAAGCGATAACGTTTGACAACATCACCCCGTCGCGTATAACAGCAGCCGAGGTGTCATCGCACGACGACTCTATGCCCAATATGGTAATACTCATATACTCATTTTTTTGTGTGGCGAAATTACACAATAAAAAAGAATTATATACTTATTTATTCTGCGAAAAATCATAAATTTGTCCTTGATTGGCGTATGAAGCATCTATTCAGAATCATTAAAATATTAATTGTCAGCGTATTGACAATATTTCTCATTTCAGTAACAGTCTCTTATCTGTTGCTGAACGTACCCTCGGTAC
>CAJLYN010000301.1 GCA_905210875.1 uncultured Bacteroides sp.
CGTCGCTTTCTTCTACAAGGGAAATCGTCTTTATTTTACGGCAATCACCTCTATCTCGACCAAAGCTCCTTTGGGCAGTTCCTTGACGGCTACGGCTGAACGAGCAGGGAACGTACCGGTAAACTGCGCGGCATAAACCTCGTTCATCGGAACAAACAGAGACATATCGGCCAGGAAGACGGTCGTCTTCACCACATCTTCAAGCGTATAACCGGCCTCAGCCAAGACAGCTTTCAGATTGGCAAAAACCTGTGCCGTCTGTTCCTTTATGCCTCCCTCAACAAATTGTGAAGTAGCCGGGTCAATAGGTATCTGTCCAGAGGTAAAAAGCATGTTTCCCACTTTCACAGCCTGACAATACGGGCCAATGGCCGCAGGAGCGGCAGTAGTTGCAATAACGGTTTTCATCATTCAAAAAATTTGGAATTGGTAGGGACAAAGATAAAATTTTTCGTCCATTTTACGACAGGGTATGTCGATTTTTTGTCCACATGACGGTCTAAAAATCCACCTGACAGAGTTTCCTATCACTTCGTGGCAGCTACTAATCATAATAAACAGCTATAATACAAAGGGCTATCAAGAATATTCGAAAAGAGAAAAAAAGACCGATTTTTACTTTTCTGATATTATCAAAAAAATGTATCTTTACAGCGAAAGATAACTATATAAAAGCAAAAGAGTATGTATTTATTAGGATACGACATAGGCAGTTCATCGGTCAAAGCCTCGCTTGTCGACGCACAGACCGGAATATGCGTGGCCAGTGATTTCTCGCCCAAACAGGAAATGGAAATCATCGCCAAGAAAAACGGGTGGGCCGAACAGGACCCCGAGCAGTGGTGGGCCAATCTGCAAATTGCCACACGTTCCATTTTGAATCAAGCCAACATTGATGGAGCTGAAATAAAAGCCATCGGTATCTCCTACCAGATGCACGGCCTTATCGTGGTCGATAAAGACCAAAACGTATTGCGCCCAGCCATCATTTGGTGTGACAGCCGAGCAGTCCCATACGGAGAAAAAGCCTTTCACTCGTTGGGCGAACAGTTCTGCCTCGAACACCTGCTCAACTCACCGGGTAACTTCACCGCATCAAAACTGGCATGGATTAAAGAGAATGAACCCGAGATTTTTGAAAAAATCGACAAAATCATGCTGCCGGGCGACTATATCGCCATGCGGCTGACAGGCGAGGTGTGCACCACCGTATCGGGTCTCTCCGAGGGCATCTTCTGGGATTTCAAAAACGAATGTGTATCCAAGGAGTTACTTGCCCATTACGGATTCGACGAAAGTATCATCGCCACGATTGTTCCCACCTTTGGTGTTCAGGGAGCCGTCAGCAGCCACGCCGCCCAGCTACTGGGGCTCACCCCCGGCACGCCGGTAACCTATCGGGCCGGAGACCAGCCCAACAACGCCCTTTCACTCAACGTATTCAATCCCGGAGAGATTGCCTCTACTGCCGGAACATCGGGCGTGGTATACGGTATCAACGGCTCGGTCAACTACGACCCGCTGTCGCGCGTCAACACCTTTGCCCACGTCAACCACAAGAAGGGACAGACCCGTCTGGGCGTTCTGCTCTGCATCAACGGCACCGGTATTCTCAACTCGTGGATAAAACGGAATGTAGCCCCCGAAGACACCTCTTATGCCAGCATGAACCTGCTGGCCTCACAGGTAGACATCGGCTGCGACGGCGTGAGCATTGTACCCTTCGGCAACGGAGCCGAACGCATACTCCAAAACAAAGAGGTAGGCGCATCGATTCATGGCCTCAACTACAACCGGCACGACCGTTACCACCTCATGAGAGCCGCACAGGAAGGCATCGTGTTCTCGTTTAAATACGGTATGGAAATCATGCAGGGCATCGGTATCGACATACGTACGATAAAAGCCGGACACGCCAACATGTTCCTCAGCCCCATCTTCCGTGATACATTGGCCGGAGTTACCGAAGCCACCATCGAACTCTACGATACCGATGGCTCGGTA
>CAJLYN010000302.1 GCA_905210875.1 uncultured Bacteroides sp.
GCAAGTTAGGCGATTTTTTATTTTCGGATTTTCCCCGCATTTTCCCCACAGAGAAGAAATGGTTGTAATGTGAAAACCAAATGTTGGATATCCCTTTTGTTATTGTGTAACCTGTTGGTTGAATTAAAATAAAGCATATTTGATAATACAAATTTTGTCGATGATTGTAGAAGCTGAGGTATTGCAGCATGACCAAGCTCGATTTTAACGGCTGTACGGGTAAACAGCCCGTATGTCATACTAATCAAGAACTGGTTAAGTTGAGAAATCTTTTGATATGCTTTCTGGAACGATTGTAAGCTCATGAGAGTTGTTTCCGGTTCTTTTGGTTCAGTTGATACGGGACTTCAAGTTTGATATGAGCCATTTTGAAAAGGTCTTGTTGCATATCAATATTCAAGTACCATACGTGCCGAAATAATTTCTGAATATCAATCTTTTATACGATTGATACCCAATTTTACACCCGAAAAATGTAAAATTAGGTGTTGTATTTTCTCTATATCGAATCACACAGGCTAATGAATAAGGAAAGATCATTGAGCTTTCGGGTACTTTTTGGAAATGTCAAATGATTGGTATTTAATAATATGAGATTTGTATTTCGTATTTTGCATCCGCAATTTGTCTGCATTTCTTATGATGACAATGCATTTTTCATCTTTTTTCGTTATCTTTGGAGCCAATCATATAAAGAATAGTGCGAAAATACAAACGGAACATAGGTGCGGTATTGCTACTGGTACTCTTCGCATGGTACTGGAGTTCTGTTACGCTGTTTCCCCATGCTCACAATATCGACGGGCATATCTATGTTCACTCGCATCCTTTCTCCGGTACCTCGAATAATCCCGGCCACAGCCATACCCCGCAGCAGTTTCAACTGATCGCACACCTGTCGCTGCTGGTAATGATGGTGGCGACGCTCGTCGCATTCGCCTTACGGCTGCTGGGAGTTTCCTTCATTTTCAAAACGCAAAAACCGGCCGTCCGGCAGGACGCTCCGATCCGGATTTACGGGCTGCGTGCACCTCCCGTCTGCTGATACACATTCCATTCTGAACGGGACGGGCTTGTTGCCCGCACCCGTTGCCATGTATATGTATCAGTAATTATCAAAAACCGGATTTTTCCATGAAAGAAAAAATATTGGGGGCATTTCTCATGCTCCTGCTCCCCGCGGTATGCTCCGCCGGGGAGGAGCCTGCCATGAAGCCCCAAAAGCAGAGCGACGCAAATATCACCGGCCATGTGGTCGATGCCAAAACCTACGAACATCTGGCCTTTGCCACCATCGCCGTGAAAGGCACGACCATCGGCATCGCTACCGATGCCACGGGGCACTATTTCCTGAAGAACCTGCCGCAGGGCCGTTTTACGCTCGTTGCCTCGTCTGTGGGTTACAGGAGTGCCGAGCAGACGGTCGAGATCTCGCCCGACAAGACCATCGAGGTCAATTTTTCCCTGACCGAAGAGGCGCTTTCTGTCGAAGAGGTCGTCGTGTCGGCCAGCCGGACGGAGACCAACAAGAAAACATCACCGACTATCGTATCGGTGGCCTCGGCCAAACTCTTCGAATCGACCGCCTCGTGCAATCTGGCCGAGACGATGAATTTCCAGTCGGGATTGCGCGTCGAAACCAACTGCGGCAACTGCGGTACGACCCAGCTGCGCATAAACGGACTCGAAGGGCAGTATTCGCAGGTACTGCTCGACAGCCGCCCGATCTTCAGTTCGCTGGCATCGGTCTACGGCCTTGAACAGCTGCCCGTCGCCATGATCGAGCGGGTCGAGGTGATCCGCGGAGGCGGCTCGGCGTTGTTCGGGGCGAATGCCATCGGCGGTGTGGTCAACATCATCCCCAAGGAGCCGCTGCGCAACTCCGTCACACTCTCCAATACGACCAATATCTTTGAGGGCGGTACGGCCGACTTCAACACCTCGCTCAACGGCTCGTT
>CAJLYN010000303.1 GCA_905210875.1 uncultured Bacteroides sp.
CGGGAGCCACCCCGACGGGCCGCCTCAGCGACCTCGCGATAAAATTCTTCGTCGGCCAACGCCCCGATAGAAAGCGTAACCACCGAGGTTCCACCCCGCAGGGCGGGGAGAGCGACTTGGCGAAGAGCTGCCGGAGAGGCCGTCTCCACCAAGACATCGGGCTTTAACGACAACAACTCCTCGACCGAACGGCACACGGCACAACTCCGGCCAGCATCGCGCATCTGCGCCGCAATGCCGGCAGCCTTCTCCTCGGTGCGAGAATAGACTCCCACCAATTCATACTCGGGCAGAAAGCCCTTCACAAGGGCATCCGACACAATACGTGCCAGCCGCCCACAACCTACAATGACAAACGTTTTCATAAATGTACGGCTTTATTTCTTGCTTATAAATCTCCACGCCTCAGGGGCCATCTCTTCACCGGTCGCCGACACAAGAGGTTGTAGCCCGCAGGAGCAGACTCATCTCCGGTATTTCTTCTCAAACACCTCTGCATGGCTGTTTCCCCACGCTATCATAGCGTCAATGATGGGTATCAACGTAGAGCCCAAAGGCGATATGGCATATTCCGAACGGGGCGGCAACTCGGGATAAATGGTTTTCTCTACCAGGCCGTCTTCAACAAGTTCTTTCAGTTGAAGGTCAAGCACCCGGGGAGTTGCCTCGGGCAGAGCCTTGTGTAACTCACTGGGACGCATGGGGCCATGTCGGAGTTCATCTATAATACACGATTTCCACTTGGAATCAATCAGACTCATGGTCAGCCTCAACGGGCAATCCAAATCGACTGGAATTTTTCGTTCGTACATATATACCACCTCTTTGGAAACAAAGGTATAAATTCCTATCCACAAAGAGAGTATACCGAATATATTTTCGGTATATGAATAATTTTACGGTACTTGTAAAAACCGGAACTACCCTCTACTTTTGGCTGAAAATAATCATCCTTAAATACATAAACTTATGAGAAGCAAACTGGCAGAATACAAAGCCGTAGAAGAAGCGGCCACAAAATTTGTAAAGAGCGTGGCCGAGGGTAACAGTCAATATGCCAAAACATTATTTACCGACGAAGCCGTCTTGTTCGGCTTTCTCGACGGAAAACTGGAACATGGCTCTATCGAACAATTTTACCATAATGTCGATACCGTAGGCGCAGGCGACCATTTCAAGGCACGCATCGATATCCTAGCCGTAGAAGAAACGGTGGCCGTGGTACGTGTGCTCGAAGAGAAGTGGGGTGGAAGAATCGACTTTACCGACTATCTGCTCCTTCTGAAAATAGGTGAAGAGTGGAAGTGTGTAGCAAAAGCCTACAATCAAAATTCAAATACGATTCAAAAATAAAGGAGGAAAAGAGAGATGAAAATTGTAGTCATCACCGGAAGTCCGAGAAAAAACGGCAACAGCTTTGCCATGACCGAGGCATTCATTCAGGAAGCCGAACATCGGGGGCACAGCGTCGAGCGTTTCGACGCCGCATTCTTGAAAATAGGAGGTTGCCACGCTTGCATGACCTGTTACAAGACAGGAAAAGCCTGCTCGTTCGACGACGATTTCAATCCCATCGCCGATGCCATACTCGAAGCCGACGCTGTCGTCTATACCATGCCGGTATATTGGTATTCTATTCCGGCCCAAATCAAAGGCGTAATAGACCGCATCTTTTCATTGGTCGTAGGCGGGAAAAACATCGCCGGAAAGAAATGCGGACTTATTGCCTGCTGTGAGGAAGACGACATGAGCGTTCTGGACGGCGTACGTATGCCTATTGAACGCTCGGCCGCCCTGCTGAAATGGGATGTGGTCGGAGAAGTACTTATCCCAGGAGTGCTGAATATTGGCGACATTGAACACACCGACGGCTGCAAACAGGCCGCAGCATTGGTCGATAAATTTTAATCGGGTTCACAATTGACAAATATCAAGGCGGGGC
>CAJLYN010000304.1 GCA_905210875.1 uncultured Bacteroides sp.
TTCTCAACGCCACGCCCGACTCGTTTTACGACGCCAGCCGCTGCGGCTCCGACACCGAAGCCATCGCCCGGCGCGCCCGTGCCATCATCGAAGAGGGAGGCGACATCATCGACATAGGCGCCTACTCCTCCCGATCCGGCGCCGATGACGTTTCGCCCGAAGAGGAGTGGCAGCGGCTCGACCGTGCCCTCGACATCATACGTAGCCTCTACCCCGAGGCCATACTCTCGGTCGACACCTTCCGGGCCGACATTGCCCGCCGCTGCGCCGAACAATACGGAGTACAAATCATCAACGACATCTCCGGTGGCGACCTCGACCCCGAAATGTTCGACACCGTGGCCGACCTGCACACCGCCTACATACTCATGCACATGAAGGGTACCCCACAGACCATGCAGGAAGCTCCCCGCTACAACCACCTCATGGCCGACGTGACCGATTACTTCGCCCGCCGCATCGACCGGCTGCACCGGCTCGGGGTAAGCGACATCATCGTCGACCCGGGATTCGGATTCGGAAAAACGCTCGACGACAACTACCGGCTTCTGCGCCGGCTCGACGAACTGCGTGTTCTGGGTAAACCCCTGCTCGTCGGCGTGTCGCGGAAATCGATGATATACCGGCTTCTCGGTACCACTCCGGCCGAAAGCCTCACGGGCACGACCGCACTCCACACCATGGCTTTGATAAACGGGGCCAGCATCTTGCGAGTACACGACGTGAGAGAAGCCGTCGAAACCACTAAAATCGTATCAAAAACCTTATCGGTATAGCCTATGTTTGCACACTTCGGCATCAAAGACATACTCGACATTCTGATTGTTGCGACGCTGCTATACAGCCTCTATCGCCTCATGAAGGAGTCGGGCTCGATAAACATCTTCACGGGCGTACTCATCTTCATCGGTGTATGGGTGGTCGTCACCCGCATTCTCGACATGAAGCTCATGGGCGCCATCATGGACAAGCTCATCAGCGTGGGGGTCATTATTCTGGTGATACTCTTCCACGACGAAATCAGGCAATTTCTCGTAGAACTCGGTTCCCACAAGCGATGGCGGTTCCTCTTCCACTTTTTCAGACCCAACAAAAACAAAAACGAGACTCGCGACTACATCGCACCTGTCGTCTATGCCTGCATCAGCCTATCCAAAGGCAAAGTGGGGGCCCTCATCGTCATCAAGCGGGATATGCCACTTACCTTTTATGAGCAGACCGGCGACATCATCAATGCCGACGTCAACCCGCGACTCATCGAGAATATCTTCTTCAAGAACAGCCCGCTGCACGATGGTGCCATGATTATCGCCGACAACCGCATACGCGCCGCCGGCTGCATACTTCCCGTATCGCACAACCTCGACATTCCCAAATCATTGGGCCTGAGACACCGGGCCGCGCTGGGAATCTCGCAGGAGACCGACGCCATAGCCGTGGTCGTGTCGGAAGAGACCGGCAACATCTCGGTGGCAATGAACGGGAAATTCAAACTGCGACTCTCCACCAAGGAGCTGGAACAAGTACTCACCACAGCCTAACGATTCACAGACATGCAATACCGCTCATACATACAGCAGCTGGTCGACAGACGGGTAGCCCTCGGACTCTTCATCTGGTGGATACTCAACCTGCTGCAAGCCGCCTTCACCGAGCTGGCCCACGACGAAGCCTACTACTTCATGTTTTCCCAGCATCTCGACTGGGGATACTTCGACCACCCGCCCATGACGGCCCTGCTCATCTGGCTGGGCAGTTTCGTCGGAGGAGAACTGGGCGTGCGGCTCTTCTTCACCCTGTTGCAACCCCTCTATCTGTGGATTCTGTGGTGCATCGTGCGCCCCGCCACCCCTCACCGCAGCGACGCCACGACATTCCTGCTCGCCTCGGCAGCGTTGCCCATACTCCAACTCTACGGCTTCCTGGCCGTACCCGAC
>CAJLYN010000305.1 GCA_905210875.1 uncultured Bacteroides sp.
AGGCTGCGCGACTATCCCGGCTGCCGCGAAACCGTCGAGGCATGGAACAGCGACCCGATGAAAAGGCTCAACCTCTACATGGCCGACCGTTGCGACGGCATCGCCGCCTGCCTCTATGAATACTACGTCGGCTATGAAAACGACTATCGGGAAAAACTGGCCTATCTGCCCATACCCGTGCGTCTGCCCGACGCCGGCAGGACAGTTTCCCGGTGGGAAGAGGGCACGAAAGTGCGTTTCTTCCTCGGCATACAACGCCACCGCAGCGCCTTGAAAGGTACCGATATCTTCGATGAAGTGTTGCGTGAAATCGAGAGAAAATATCCCGACGAGTGTGAAACCATACGGGTGGTATCGCTGCCGCTCAATGACTATCTGCGGGCCATGCACTCGTCGCACGTCCTCATCGACCAGCTCTACTCCTACACCCCGGCCACCAACGCATTGCAGGCCATGTCGCAAGGACTTTCGGTGGTAAGTGGTGCCGAACCCGAATTTTACGATTTTATCGGAGAGAAAGCGTGCCTGCCCATCTTCAATGCCCTACCCGACCGACAACAGATATATACGCTCTTCGAAGAAATTCTGAGAGGAAAAGAGAGTCTGCCGCAACGGTGTGCCGACAGCCGCACCTTTGTAGAGAAGCACCACGACTACATACAGGTGGCCCGGCAATATGCCGACTTCTGGTGTCAACGCCTCCAACGCTGAGGGGGGCTTCACGACACAGGGAGACTCTCTCACAGAGCCAGCCTCCGTTTCAACTGCCACAACGCCGCTACCGAGACGGCAACGGCACACCCCACGGCCACCGACAGCGAGAGTGTCGTCGCCAGGCGATAACCCGTCGAAACAATCGAACAGCCGGCCACCACCCATACCGCCACACCGAACCACGAACGGCCCAGCCGTATGCCATAATGACGGCGGCACACCCACCACATCATCGCCCCATACAGGATAAAATTGAGCAAATAGGCCACCCCTGCGCCTTCGAGACCCCACAAATAATAGCCGCCTACATTGAGCAGGAAGCCGCAAAAGTCCGAAGCCAGTTCGGTGACAAGGTAAAGTTTCCCGTCGCCCTTGGCCAGCAGCACAAAGCCCATGGCCCACGAAAGCGACTTGAACAGCACTCCCACCATAGCCCAAGAAAAGTAGCTCTCCATGCAGAGGAATTCAGCGGTGTAGAGCACCCGTATTATCCACTCCTGCAACAGAAGAAATGCCGACACGACAGGAGCCAGCATCAGCAGGGCCGCCTCGATCTGTCGCGACATCTGGGCACCCAACCTGCCGGGGTCGTCGCCGACGGCCGCCAGCCGCGGATAATAATCGGTGGCCATGGCTGCCAGCACCAGCCCCACATAACGGGTTACTACGGCATATCCGGCTTGATAGTAACCCAGGTCGACGTCGCCCGAGGTGCGATGAATAAATCCGATAAAGAGGTAGTTGAAAAGTGTAGTAAGAAAGCCGCTCACGGTCATGTACACCCCCAGCACCACCATGGAGCGACCTTCGTTCCAGGTCGTGCGCAGCGAAACCGGCTGATGCCGCTCCACACCACGGCGGCTGTATATCCAGACAAACAGGAAGGTTACGACCGACGAGAGTACCAGCGAGGGCACAATACCCTCCATGCGGAAGCAGTAGTAGAGCGGCAGCGAAAGCAGCAAAGCAACCACATTTCCGGCCACACCGGCCTTGGAGAGTTGTTTCAATCGCTGCGTACCCTGCAAAATGGCCTGGTCGCCCGAGGTCAGGGCATTAAAGAGCAGCGCACACGAGAGCCACACATAGCCCCAGATGTGCCGATCGTCGCCAAAGGTGAACCGGCTGAGCAACGGTGCGGTCGAGAGCATGACCACCGCCCCCAGCAGACCGGCC
>CAJLYN010000306.1 GCA_905210875.1 uncultured Bacteroides sp.
CAGCCAGTACAGCGATAATACGAAATTTCATAGCGGTTGAGTTTATTGAGTGTTATTGTTCCTTTTTCTATGAGGAAAGACCAAATGGTTTTTTCCATCATTCGAGGCAAAGATATATAATAGTTTTAGAAAATATGTCCAAAAACATATTTTTTTTCTTTTATAATTGCTTTTTTGCTTTTCTTTTTGAAATCATATGCATTTTTTTGTAATAAAATGATGCTTGAATCGCAATTTTTGATGTTCTTTTGATTTTTATGGAGTCAGAATTAATAGTGCTTTTCTCTTTCGCTCCTTATTCGGATGATGGAAATTTCTTTTAGATTGATTATTTTTTTCGCTACATTTGTAGTCGATTATTACTATCCCTCAGAGACGGATTTTATATGCTTAATGATTATTTCATACGATGTCTTTCCGAAAATCTTCCCTATGTGCCAACCGATGAGCAGGCCGAGTTGGTCGCTCGTTTGGCCGGTTTCCTATGGGAGGATAGCGTACCTTCGGTCTTTTTGTTGAAGGGTTATGCCGGTACGGGAAAGACTTCGCTGGTCGGTGCGCTGGTCAGGACGTTGGAGTCGTTTGAGCGTACGTGTGTGTTGCTGGCCCCGACGGGTAGGGCTGCCAAGGTGTTTGCTGCCTATGCCGGGCACCCGGCCTATACGATACACAAGAAGATTTATCGGCAGCGTACCTTTACGGGCGATTTCTCAGGATTTCAGCTGGCGCATAATGCCTATAAAAATACCTTCTTTATTGTAGATGAGGCTTCTATGATTGCTAACGAGCCGACCGATGGCAGTCATTACGGCTCGGGTCTGTTGCTCGACGACCTGTTCGACTTTGTATATTCGGGTAGCGGTTGCCGGCTCATCTTGCTGGGTGATACGGCTCAGTTGCCGCCCGTCGGCCAGTTGCGCAGTCCGGCTCTCGACGAGGTCTATCTGCAACGCTACGGCTATCCGGTGATGGTGAGCGAGTTGACTCATGTGGTGCGGCAAGACGGCGCTTCGGGAGTGCTTTACAACGCGACACGTCTGCGGCAGGATATGTGGGAAACACCGCTGCCCGTGCCGTCGATTGCGTTGCTTGGTTTCCCCGATGTGGGTCGCGTGGGGGGCGATGAACTGATAGAGGTGCTGTCGTCGGCCTACAATCGTGACGGAATGGACGAAACGATAATTATTACGCGGTCGAACAAGCGGGCCAATATTTTCAACCAGGGGGTGCGTAATCGTATTCTTTACCGCGAGGAGGAACTTACCTCGGGCGACCTGCTGCTGGTGGCCCGCAACAACTACTATTGGAGCGAAAAGTATGAAAAACTCGACTTTATTGCCAACGGCGATGTGGCCCGGGTGGTGAGGGTCAGGAACGTGTGTGTGATGTACGGTTTCCGCTTTGCCGATGTATTGCTCTATTTCCCCGACTATGAAGAGGAGGTCGAGGCCAAGGTGATACTCGACACGTTACATGCCGAGTCGCCCTCGCTGACGGCCGAGGAGAATGCCCGCCTGTTCAATGCCGTGATGGAGGATTATGCCGATGTCCCCTCCAAGCGCGAACGGCTCAAACGGCTCAAAAACGACCCCTGGTTCAATGCCTTGCAGGTGAAGTATGCCTACGCTGTTACCTGCCACAAGGCGCAGGGTGGCCAGTGGAGCAATGTCTTTGTCGATATGGGATATATCCGGCCCGATGCGTTGGGTATCGATTTCTACCGTTGGCTCTATACGGCATTTACGCGTGCTATGGGAAAATTGTGGCTTATCAATGTGTCGCCAGAATACCTTGCCGATCAAGTCTCCGACTAATGTCTCATTTATATGGCTGTGGCCTTTTAGCAGGCGGGGCTGGTG
>CAJLYN010000307.1 GCA_905210875.1 uncultured Bacteroides sp.
CCGCCGCCGGTGCGGTTTTCCCACCGACCGTAAAATCCTGCTTTTCGGGTCGGTCAAGATTTCCGACGAACGCAAGGGCTTTGCCAATCTGGTTGAGGCCTTGGAGATACTCTTTCGCACCTCGCCCCAACTAAAAGACGAGTTGACTGTAGTGCTCATGGGCAAGCGCCCGCCCGAGCTCGACGGCCGTCTGCCGGTTGCCTTCTACGCCACGGGCTATATCGACGATGCGGCCCGTCTGACCGCTATCTACAATGCTGCCGACCTCTTTGTTATTCCTTCGCTCGAAGACAATCTGCCCAACACCGTCATGGAGGCCATGGCTTGCGGTGTACCCTGTGTCGGGTTCGACACCGGAGGTATTCCCGAGATGATAGACCATGGCCGCAACGGCTATGTTGCCCGGTACAGGTCGGCCGAAGATTTTGCCCGCGGCATATACACCCTGCTCTATGAAGTCGACTATCCCGCATTCTCGCAGGCAGCAAGAGACAAGGTGCTGTCGGCCTATGCCCCCGAAGTCGTGGCCGACCGGTACATGGCTCTCTACCGTGAAGAGATAGAACGGAGACGGTCGGGAAGTTGAAAATCAAATCGGCACATATTTCCCCGTTTCACTTATTATGCTTACCTTTGCAGGTGAAAAAAATAACATTATGGCCGATACTGTTGCACAATTTGAGAAAGTCATATCCATCTGCCGGGATCTGTTCTCCCGCAAACTCGAAGATTACGGCGCTTCGTGGCGTATTATGCGCCCCTCGTCGCTGACTGACCAGATATATATCAAGGCCAAACGCATACGGAGCATCGAAGAAAAAGGTTCGTCGATGATCGACGAAGGCATACGCTCCGAAATCATAGGTATTGTCAATTACGGTATCATTGCTCTCATTCAGCTCGAACTGGGTTATACCGACCATGTCGACATCTCCAACGAAATGGCTCTCGAACTCTATGACAAGCACATGACCGTGACCAAAAACCTCATGTATGCCAAGAATCACGACTACGATGAGGCGTGGAGGGGTATGCGCCCTTCGTCGTATACCGACCTGATACTCATGAAAATATGCCGTACCAAGCAGATTGAGAATCACGACGGCCGCACGCTGGTCTCCGAAGGTGTCGATGCCAACTATATGGACATGATTAATTATTCGCTTTTCGGATTGATAAAAATCGAATATGGAGAATAAAACGGCACATACCCTCTGGCAGCGTAGAATAGAACCTGTGCTTGTCGTGCTGGCGCGTTTGGTCGTCGGTGCGACATTCGCCTTTTCGGGGTTTGTCAAGTCAATCGATCCGTCCGGTACATCGTTGAAGATAAGAGAGTACCTCGAAGCCTTTGACCTCGACTTTGCACTGCCCATAGCCTTCTTCATTGCCGTGTGCCTGGGGGTATATGAATTGATATTGGGCGTTAATCTCCTTTTCGGTTCCTACCGTCGCGTAACGTCGGTGTTGCTGTTCCTCACGATGCTCGTCATGACGCCGCTCACGTTGTACTTGGCGCTGGCCAATCCCATCAGCGATTGCGGCTGTTTCGGTGAAGCTCTCTATCTCACCCATTGGCAGTCGTTTGCAAAGAATATCGTGTTGCTGCTCTTGTCGATTGTATTGTTGTGTGGCAACCGGCGTATCCGCAGTGTCTACCACAAAGAGATACAACCACTTACCCTTTACTTCGTGCTGTTTTATGCCGTAGGCATTTCGATGTATGCCTATTACTATCAGCCCATTCTTGATTTTCGGCCCTATAAAGTGGGTACCGACATCAAGGCTGCTCTTTCTCTCGATGCGTTTGATATGCCGCGTTATCTCTACCGTAACGGCGACCGGCTGGGA
>CAJLYN010000308.1 GCA_905210875.1 uncultured Bacteroides sp.
CCGGATACAAGATTGTGGGATTGCCCATCAGCGGGTTTTCTCGCCGCCACCTCTGGAAAAATGTCAGGGTGCTTTACCGGTTGGTGAAGAGCCTCTATAAGGCCCGTTCCATCGTAAAAAAGTTCCGTCCCGACATTGCCGTGGGTGTGGGTGGATATGCCAGTGGTCCCACTTTGTGGGCGGCTGCCCGGTGTGGCGTGCCTACCCTGATTCAGGAGCAGAACTCCTATGCCGGTGTCACCAACAAGCTGTTGGCATCAAAGGCGGTGAAGATATGTGTTGCCTATGACAATATGGAACGCTTCTTCCCCAAGGAGCGCATCGTTCTCACAGGCAATCCCGTTCGTCAGTCCTTGCAGGAGATAACCTGCTCGCGCGAAGAGGCCATCACCTTTTTCGGCCTTGACCCGAAGAAAAAGACGATTCTGATAGTCGGCGGCAGCCTGGGGGCACGTACCCTCAACCAGAGCGTTTTGGCGGCTATTGACCATATTCCCGGTAACGAGGTGCAGCTCATCTGGCAGAGCGGCAGTTACTACGAAGCCTCCATTCGCGAGGCGATGAAAGGAAAGCATTACGATTATGTCGTGCAGACCCCCTTTATTGCCCGCATGGACATGGCCTACAAGGCTGCCGACCTGGTAATCTCCCGCGCCGGAGCCGGCTCCATTTCGGAACTATGCCTCCTGGGTAAACCGGCTATTCTGGTGCCTTCGCCCAATGTGGCCGAAGACCATCAGACCAAGAATGCCATGGCTCTCTCGGAGAAGGGGGCGGCTTTGCTTGTGCCCGATAGTGAGGCGGTGAACCGTCTTATCGACACGGCCGTGGAAATCGTGCAGAACGACACCCTGCTCGAAAAGATGCACCAGCGTATTCTGGCCTTGGCACAGCGTGACTCGGCATCGCGTATTGCCGACATCATATTGGAAATTGTAGCGGAGAGGAAATCGAAATGAAAGCGTTGACAGCCTATACATCTATCTATTTTGTCGGTGCGGGTGGCATCGGCATGAGTGCGTTGGTGCGCTATTGCCTGGCCAAAGGTTTTCTGGTGGCCGGCTATGACCGCACCCGAACGGAGCTGACCGAGGCTCTTGAACGCGAAGGCGCGCGTCTTTTCTACGACGAGTCGGCCGAGTTGATACCGGTATCTTTCCGCAACCCCGAGACAACGCTCGTTGTCTATACACCGGCTGTGCCCGATACCCACGAGGGGCTCGCTTATTTTCGTGCGCATGGCTTCTGTGTGGTGAAGCGGGCCGAACTGTTGGGCCTCATAACCCGTGAGAGCCGCGGTCTCTGTGTTGCCGGTACGCACGGGAAGACGACAACATCGAGCATGACGGCCCATATCCTGGCCCAGTCGGCCGTAGGGTGCAGCGCCTTTCTCGGAGGCATACTGAAAAACTACGACAGCAACCTCATCCTTTCCGACCGTAGCGACCTGGTCGTCATAGAGGCCGACGAGTACGACCGTTCGTTTCATCACCTGCGTCCCTATATGGCGGTGATTACGGCAACCGACCCCGACCATCTCGACATCTATGGTACACGTGAGGCATATCTCGAAAGTTTCCGGCACTTTACTTCGCTGATACGTCCCGATGGCGTACTGATTATGAAAAAAGGCCTCCCATTGCAGCCCGAACTGGCACCCGGTGTACGTCTTTACACCTATTCGCTCGACAACGGCGGCGATTTCTATGCCCGCAATATCCGCATGGGCGACGGGAAGATTCTCTTCGACTGGGTCTACCCCGAAGGCGTTGTCACCGACATCGACCTGGGTGTACCCGTGCGGGTCAATATAGAGAACGGCGTGGCAGCCATGGCACTGGCTT
>CAJLYN010000309.1 GCA_905210875.1 uncultured Bacteroides sp.
CCGCCTGTTGCGCCCACCAAATGCACTCATGACCCGGAACACAAATCCCAATGCGGCCAGAATCAAGATGAAACCGATAAAAATTATAAATTGAAAGATAAACATATTCTCTTACGGGTTTTATAGGTGAGTATGATGTTGTAAATATACAACGACAATCTTGCCGTTTTTTCTAAAACGAAGATAAAAAAACTTTTTATTTTCGAAACAAGGCAATGAGAGAGAGAAGTATGTAGGCAATGATGGCGCCGGCCAGTCCGGTCAGTCCGAGCCACACGACAAGCAGCAATGATATGACAACAAGTATGTAGCGCAACTGGTTGTTTTTCCACGACAGAGACGAAGTCTTCAAGGAAAACATCGGAAGATTCGATACCATGAGAAATGAGAATACAACAATGAGTATCAAGACGATGGCGGGATTCCAGTTGCGTGTGTCGGCAAAGCAGATGCCTATCCAGAACAAGGCATTGGCGGGAATGGGTAGCCCGATGAATGAGGTGCTTTGGCGGTCGTCGACATTAAATTTGGCCAGACGCAATCCGCCGGCAATGGGTATCAGTAAGGCCATATAAGCCACGTATGAGAGATTTCCGTAAGGGAGAAGCAGGTAATCGCTGAGCAGTGTGTAGACCATAACTCCCGGAGCCAGACCGAAACTTACGAGGTCGGAGAGAGAATCTAGCTCTTTGCCCATGGGGGAGTAGGCATGAAGCAGTCGGGCCGACAGTCCGTCGAGAAAATCGCACGCTGCGGCAATGAGTATGAGTATGGCAGCCTGCTCGAAGGTTCCACGCAGTGCCATAATGACAGCTAGACTTCCTGCTGCCAGATTACAGCAGGTGATGACGTTAGGAATATAGGATGTGAGTCGTTTCATGGTGAGTGTGTTTTGGAAACAATATCTTTACGTCGTGTACAGTCTGTATTACGAACGCAGGCGGGCTACTTGTGTCTGGTTACCCACGGTTTTATCGTTGAGTTTCACCAGGATTTCGGAGTCAAGAGGGAGGAAGAGGTCGACACGTGAGCCGAATTTGATGAATCCTATGTGTTCGTCGATTTGGCAATTCTCACCAGGCTCGGCATACGTGACAATGCGACGGGCCAAGGCTCCGGCAATTTGCCGCATGAGAATCTCCTGCCCGTTCTCGGT
The DNA here is from genome assembly GCA_905210875.1 of uncultured Bacteroides sp. Classification (GTDB taxonomy): domain Bacteria; phylum Bacteroidota; class Bacteroidia; order Bacteroidales; family UBA11471; genus Caccoplasma. The sequence goes on from CAJLYN010000309.1 coordinate 1,157, forward strand.
CTTGATTACAATGGTAGACCGCTCGTTTTCGGTACTCGATTTGGGAAGCCATGCCGCCATGTAACGGCCATTCTGATGGCTTACATGGGTAACGGTACCATTTACCGGAGTCCAGTTGGCGTGTACATTTACCAAGTTCATGAATATCGATACCTGTAATCGTTTATCATGAAAGTATTCGTTTTCATAAACCTCCTCGGTAACAACAACAGTTCCATCGGCGGGGGCAACTACCGCATTGTGTTGCTCACCCGGGAAATGTCGCCGTGGCGAACGGAAGAAGTTGAGTACCAGAACGAAAAACAGTACCGATGCAATGAGGAGAATAATATTGAGCAGGTGTATCGGACAAAAACGATAGAGCAACCCATTTATGATGAGTAGTGTGAGGAATAGCACAATAAGAATGTTTCTTCCTTCTCTATGTATTTTGACTTTCATTTTCCCAGAATAAAATAGTTCTTTATATTATATTTTTCACAAAGGTAGAGAGATTTTGTGTAACGGCAAAACAACTTTTTTAAAATCTTATAATTTCATTTTCTCGATGGTTTGGTATCTATTTGACGGGCAGAAATCGCATTTGATGTGCGATATTGTAGAGAGTCGAGCACAGATGTCCGTGCTTTTTCACTATCTTTGCCCCCACAGGTAAGCCGGCCTTTTTGTCGAGAGGTCTCTCT
>CAJLYN010000310.1 GCA_905210875.1 uncultured Bacteroides sp.
ATGTATCGGTATTCAAGCCGGAGCCCGTAGTATCGGCATACCGCTTTTACCAGTGCCAGACCAAGACCGGTTGAACCCTCTTTCTTTTCACCCTGGAAGAAGCGGTCGAATATGTGTTCGGCATCGAGAGGTTGCTGGCCGTCGTTGCTGATACTCAGTTGTTTTGTCCCGACCTTTATGGTGATGTGTCCGCCAGTTTCGGTATGGACAAATGCATTTTTGAGCAGATTGCTGGTGAGGGTCGAGGCCAGCGACTCATTCATCTTAACCGAGAAATCCTCCCGAATGTTCACCGAGCATGAGAGCGAGCGGCCGGCATATATCTCCGTGAAGAGTTCGGCCTGTTCTTCTATGAGCTGTCCCATGTCGATGGTGCTGCTTTCGGGAAATTGTCCGTTCTCGATTTTGGTGAGCAGCAAAAGGGTTTTGTTCAGACGCACGATGTGGCCGAGCGAGCGTTGCATTTTGAGCAGTTCGCCTGTTTCTGCTTCATTCAGAGATGCGTGGTCGAGCAGCCATTCGATGCGGGTGCCGAGTACGGCGAGGGGAGTTTGCAGTTCGTGTGAGGCGTTGCCTATAAATTGTTTTTGTTGCTCGAAAACATTCTCCACGCGGTCTACCGCTTGTTGTGCAGCCGCGTTGAGTTTATTGAATTCCCGGATGCGGGTATCGTTGGGTACGGGGGCGTTTTTTTGTCCCGGTGTGTAGTGGTCGAGCCATTGTAGCAAAGCATACAGTGGTCGCATGCTGCGGTGGAAAACCCACATGGTAAGAGTCAGGGTGGTAATGAGCAACAATATATATAGGAGTACGACCCAATATAGGATGGCACGCAACAGGTCTTCTTTTTCAAAGGTTGGTGTAGCCACTTTCAACTCGTAGTAGCTCCCGTTGTCGACCTGGAAGATGGTGGTGAGGATGCGAGCCGGCTCGGTTTCCTCTTTTTCGGGAATGTATACCTCGGCATCGTAATAGTTGATGTGAGGGTGGGTATCGACGTAGGCTTCGTCTACGGGAACAATCGAGTAGCTGTTGTTTGACCCGCTGTTGAGCGGAGGCAGCTCCCGGCCAGCCAGCATGCGGACAATAATCATTTCAGAGTAGTCGTCGAGGGCATCGTCGGCCTCATCGTTTATCTCGTCGACCATCGTGAAGTAAAACAGTACGGCCCACAGTGCCATGAGCGGCAGCAGGAAGAGCGAGAGTCGAAGTGCGATGCGATAGGTCAGTTTCATGGCGGGGTAGTTGTTATTCGGTTTCGGGAGGTGTGAGTTTGTAGCCGAATCCGTATACCGATTTTATTTCTATGTTGGCACCGGCATCGGAGAGTTTGCGACGCAGGTTTTTCATTTGTGCGTATACGAAATGGAAGTTGTCGGCCTGGTCGGCGTGGTCACCCCAGATGGCCTCGGCCAGTACCGACTTGTCGACGACGTGGTTGGGGCGTTGCAGGAAAAACCGCAGTATGTCAAACTCTTTTTTCAGCAGTTCCACCTCTTTTCCGGCGACCTTCACCCGGCAACTTTCGGGGTCGAGAGCGACGTTGCCCAGGGTGATGTCGAGATTTCCGTCGTTGCGGCTGCGGCGCACGACGCTCTTGATGCGGGCTTTGAGCTCGGCCGTGTGGAATGGCTTCGGCAGGTAATCGTCGGCACCGAGTTCGAGCCCCAGTATCTTGTCGTCGAGCGAGTCGCGCGCCGAGATGATGATGACCCCCGCACGCAGTCCGCGGCGCTTGAGCTCCTCAAGCAGTTTCAGCCCGCTGCCGTCCGGCAGCATGATGTCCAGCAGGATGCAGTCGTAGTCGTAGGCTGCGA
>CAJLYN010000311.1 GCA_905210875.1 uncultured Bacteroides sp.
AACTCGACGAGCTGCGCGAAATCTCGGGCTCAGGTAAGGACTACCTCCTGCACCTGCAACAGCGCGAGAGCGAACGCACCGGTATTCCCAGCCTCAAAATCGGCTACAACAACGTCTTCGGCTACTACATCGAGGTGCGCAACACCCACAAGGACAAGGTGCCCGAAGAGTGGATTCGCAAACAGACCCTCGTCAGCGCCGAGCGCTACATCACCCAGGAGCTGAAAGAGTATGAAGAGAAAATTCTCGGCGCCGAAGAGAAGATACTCGCGCTCGAAACACGCCTCTTCAACGACCTGGTGCAGGCCGTCGCCGACTACATTCCGGCCATACAGCTCGACGCCAACCTCATAGCCCGCATCGACTGCCTGCTCTCCTTTGCCAAGGCGGCCGAGGAGTACCACTACATACGCCCCGAGGTGAACGACTCCCTCACCATCGACATCAAGGAGGGACGGCACCCCGTCATCGAACGGCAGATGCCTCCCGGCGAGAGCTACATCTCCAACAGCGTAACGCTCGACAACGACCACCAGCAAATCATCATGATTACGGGTCCCAACATGGCCGGTAAGTCGGCCCTCCTGCGACAGACGGCCCTCATCGTCATCATGGCGCAGATAGGCAGCTATGTGCCGGCCGAAGCCGCCCACATAGGCATTGTCGACAAGGTCTTCACCCGCGTGGGTGCCTCGGACAACATCTCGCTGGGCGAGTCGACCTTCATGGTGGAGATGAACGAGGCGGCCGACATTCTCAACAACCTCTCCGACCGCAGCCTCGTGCTCTTCGACGAGCTGGGCCGCGGTACCAGCACCTACGACGGCATCTCCATCGCCTGGGCCATCGTAGAGTACATACACGAGCACCGGCGCGCCCGGGCCAAGACCCTCTTTGCCACCCACTACCACGAACTCAACGAGATGGAGAAGAGCTTCCACCGCATTGCCAACTACAACGTATCGGTAAAGGAGGTCGACAACCGGGTCATCTTCCTGCGCAAACTGGTACGCGGCGGCAGCGAACACAGCTTCGGTATACACGTGGCCCGGCTGGCCGGCATGCCCCAGACCATCGTGCAACGGGCCAACGAGATACTCCACCAGCTCGAAACCGACAACCGCCAGAACGGCATCGCCGTGCCCCAGGAAAAGAAAAAAGCCACGGCCGGCGGCGGAGGCATGCAGCTCAGCTTCTTCCAGCTCGACGACCCCGTACTCTCGCAGGTGCGCGACGAAATTCTGCACACCGACATCAACAACCTCACCCCCGTTGAGGCACTCAACAAGCTCAACGACATACGCAAAATCATCACCGGCAAATAACCCATGACCGCACAAGACTTTGAAATCATGGCCCCCGTAGGGTCGTACGAATCGCTCACCGCCGCCATTCAGGGCGGTGCCCACTCGATATACTTCGGCGTCGAAGGACTGAACATGCGGGCCCGCAGCTCCAACAACTTCACCCTCGACGACCTGCGCGAGATAGCCCGCATCTGCCAGGAACATGGACTGAAAAGCTACCTCACCGTCAACACGGTCATCTACGACAGCGACATCGACCTCATGCACCGCATCATCGACGCCGTGCGCGAGGCCGGCATCTCGGCCATCATCGCCAGCGACATCGCCGCCATGACCTACGCCCGCAGCATCGGGGTAGAGGTGCACCTGTCGACACAGCTCAACATCACCAACGTCGAGGCGCTCGAATTTTACGCCCGGTATGCCGACGTCGTGGTGCTCGCCCGCGAACTCAACCTCGACCAGGTGGCCCACATCT
>CAJLYN010000312.1 GCA_905210875.1 uncultured Bacteroides sp.
ACGCCCCGGTTGCTGATTTTCCCGCCGTTGCCGAATGTGTAGGGATATCCGGTCGACAGGGGGAGTGAGGTGATGACGGGCAGGTCGGTCGTGATGCGGGAGTAGAAGAGCAGCCCGAGCGAGAGATTGCGGTAACGGGCCGAGAGCGAGAGGTTGTCGCGCATGACGGTGTACCAGCGCAGGCGATCGTTGGGCATCAGTACAATGGAGGAGCCTATGAGATAGTAGTTGTAGATGTATTCGTTGCCGATGTTGTTGTCGTAGGTGATGGTGTAGGCGTCGCTGGCAAAGCCTATACCTCCGCTGGTGCCGTGCGAGAAGGCCAGCGTAAGTTCTTCGATGCCGCTGTTGCGCAGGAATGCTTCGTTGTGGAGGTTCCAGTAAAGGCCGGCGTTGTAGAAGAGGGCCGTGCGGGCACGGGTGGCCAGTAGCGACGATTTCTCGACACGCAGTCCGGCCGATATGCCGTAGCGTCCGTCATACTGGTAACGGGCCGAGAAAAGTCCCGCCAGATTGTGGTCGTATTCGCGTGTTGCCGTGGGGTCTTTGGCCGAGTAGGTCTGGGTGAAGGAGATGTAGGCCATGCGGTCGTTCAGGATACCGTATCCGCCGAAGGTCTCGTCGTAGCGTTTGTCGCTGAGGAAAGATGCGGCCAGCGAGGTGGTGAGGGTCGATTTCTTCCACGCTTTATCGTAGACAAGTGCCAGTTCGCCCTCGAAGGCAAGCTGGTTGTCGCGGGCTATGTCGTAACGGCCGTTGTAGCTGCCTTCCTCGGCGTCGGCATAACGGCCCGACGAGGGGGAGATGTAGATATCGTTCTGTGCCGTCTCCCGGGAGAAAGCAAAGGCACCCTCGATGAGCAGGTCGGCCGGCAGGGAGATGGTGGCTTTCAGTCGGTCTTGAATGGTGTGTATCTTTTCGCGGTTAAAGGATCCGGTCGATACTTCGTATAGGGGGTTGATCGAGCCGTCGGGAAGGAGAGTCGATACTTTTCCGTCTTCGTCGTAGGGAGAGAGTGCAGGCGAGAGGTTGAGGTAGTAGTCGTAGGTGCCGTAGGGACTGACGCGGTTTTTGCTCTGGTAGAACGACAAGTGGTTCGATATCGACACGGCGTTACGCTGGTAGGCGATGTAGTTGCTCAGTCCCAGGGTTTTGTGGTAATCGTCTTGCATGACACCGCGGCCTGCGGGGTCGCCCTCGACCGAGAAATTGTATTTCACATAGCGGTCTCCGCCTCCAATGTCGAGTTTGTGGCGGTGGCTGAAAGTCGTGCGCAGCGGGGTTTCTTTCCAGTTGTAACCTGTGGCGCCGGCTATGGCGTCGGCAAGGTGGAGGTTGCTGCGGTCGACGGTTTGCAGTTGGGCATCGAAGAGGTAGTTGATGTGCAGTTTCCCGGCATCGGGCTTGCGCAGCACGGCTTCGATGGCACCGTTACTGCCTTTGGTACCGAGCCGGGTGAGCGACTGGGCATCTTTGTAGATGATGATTTTCTCGATATCGTTTATGTTGAGGCACATAAACTGATAGGCTGAGACCTGCGCTCCATCTATGAGGAAAAGCACCGACGAGTTGCGGCCGTCGAGGTTCCATGCTGTGTTGCCTTGCAGGGTGTTGTTCTGCGGGGTGTAGTAGGGCATGTCGCCATAGAGGTCGCTGCTGTTGTCGGCCAGCGACGGTTCGAGAGCCACTATGGCATTCCAGAGGTTGCCCGTGCTGGCGCGGCGCAGGAGGTCGCCCGGCACGATTTTGTCGCCGGG
>CAJLYN010000313.1 GCA_905210875.1 uncultured Bacteroides sp.
TCCCGCCGAAACTCTCCCCGCCGAAAAACAACCGCTGCGCATCGAGCTCGACAAGCGCCACCGCAACGGCAAGACGGCGACCCTCATCACCGGGTTTACCGGCTCCGACGACGACCTCAAAGAGCTGGCCCGACTGTTGAAAACCAAATGCGGCGTAGGCGGTTCGGCCCGCGACGGCGAGATATTGATACAGGGCGACCTGCGCCAGAAAGTGAAAGAGATTCTCATCGGGGAGGGATACACCCGCACCCGCATCATCTAAACGCGTCATGCTCAACGTCTATCGTGCATCTGCCGGCTCGGGCAAGACCTACCAGCTCACCCTCGAATACATCAAGCTGCTACTCGCTCCGCCTCAAAGCGAGGAGGGGCTGCTGCCCGGCGAACGCCAGCGGCTCTTCCGCCGTATCCTGGCGGTAACCTTCACCAACAAGGCCACCGACGAGATGAAGCAGCGCATCGTCAAGCAACTTGACATTCTGGCCCACGACCCCCAATCGTCGGAATACATCGACAAGCTCCTCGGCCACAACGGCATCACGGCCGATATCGACGAGCTGAAACGCCAGGCTGCCGAGCAACTCTACACGCTGCTGCACGACTTCTCGGGATTCAACATCAGCACCATCGACCGATTTTTCCAGCAAATCACCCGCTCGTTCATGCACGAAATCGGCTACTCGGGCGGATACAACATCGAGCTCGACAGCTCGCTCGTCCTCTCCGAGGCCGTCGACAACCTCTTCTTCGACCTCGAAAAGAGAGAGAACCGCGAACTGCTGAAATGGCTGGTCGACTACGCCCGTCAGCAGGTTGAGGAAGATTCCTACAAAAATTTCCGGAAAAAGATAGACGAACTGGCCGGAGAAATCTTCAAGGAGGAGTTCAAGAACCAGAGCGAGACGCTCGAAAAGCGCCTGCAAGACAAACAGTTCCTGGGCCGGTTCATCGCCACGCTCGACGAGAAGAGACGCTCTTTCGAACAGCAGGTGCGCCAACACGCCGAGGAGGCACTCACCCTCCTGTCGCAAAACGGTCTCTCTCCCGAAGATTTCAAATACGGCAACCGTTCGGGTGCCACCCTCTTGCGCAAATGGGCAGGAGGCAGCTACTCCCTGCTACCCAGCGAGCGGTTCCTCCAAATCATCGACAGCGATGCCGCCAAATGGTACACCAAGGGGAAAACGGCTCCCGACATCATCGACGCCATGACACGCGTCGAATCCCATCTGCGACAACTATGCGGCGAAATAGCCGCTCTCTACGGAACGCCCTACGAAGAGTACCTCTCGGCACGACACACCAAAAAATACCTCTACACCCTGGGTATCATCAACGACATCACCACCCACATACAAGAGTACCAGAACGACCACGGAACGCTGCTCCTCTCCGACACCAACGACCTGCTGCGGAAAATCATACGGCACGACGACACCCCCTTCGTCTACGAAAAGATAGGCACCTACATCGACCACTTCTTCATCGATGAGTTTCAGGACACCTCGGCCACCCAATGGGAAAACTTCTACCCCCTCATCAAAGAGAGCAACGACCGGGGCCTCTCCAACCTGCTGGTGGGCGACGTGAAACAGAGCATCTACCGATGGAGAAACTCCGACTGGGAACTACTCAACGAGAAACTGCCCGACTACTTCCCGGCCGACGAGCTGCACGACGAGACCCTCGACACCAACTGGCGAAGCAAGGAAGAGGGGGTGCGTTTCAACAACACCTTTTTCGACCGGGCG
>CAJLYN010000314.1 GCA_905210875.1 uncultured Bacteroides sp.
TGAGATGAATGTTTAGCTTAGAAGCCGGTGTAGTTGTGCGGCGTGATGGCCCGCAACTCTTCTTTTACGGCATCGCTCACGTTGAGTGTGTCGATAAAGTCGTGAATGGCTTTCTCGTCGACCACGTTGTTGGTGCGGGTGAGAGCTTTCAGCGCTTCGTAGGGTTTGGGGTATCCTTCTCGGCGGAGAATTGTCTGGATACCTTCGGCACAGACGTTCCACATCTTGTCGAGGTCGTTGTAGATGGCTTTTTCGTTAAGCAGAAGTTTGCCGAGCCCTTTCATGGTGCTTTGCAGGGCAATGAGTATGTGACCCATGGGTACTCCTATGTTACGCAGCACGGTCGAGTCGGTCAAGTCGCGTTGGAGTCGCGAGATGGGAAGCTTTGTCGATAGATGTCCGAGAATGGCGTTGGCCAGACCGAGGTTGCCTTCGGAGTTCTCAAAGTCGATGGGGTTTACCTTGTGCGGCATGGCACTCGACCCAACCTCTCCGGCTTTGATTTTTTGTTTGAAATATTCCATCGAGATGTATTGCCAGAAGTCGCGGTCGAGGTCGATGAGTATCGTGTTGATGCGGCGCAGGCCATCGAAGAGGGCCGCCAGATTGTCGTAGTTCGATATCTGTGTAGTCCACATTTCTCGTTCGATGCCCAGTTTCTCGGCGAGAAATTTTTTTGCGAATGCGGGCCAGTCATAGCCGGGGTAGGCAAAGCGGTGGGCATTGAAATTGCCTGTGGCTCCGCCGAATTTCCCGCTGATGGGGGTGGATTTCAGTAAGGCGACCTGCTGTTCGAGACGGTAGACAAAGACCATCATCTCTTTGCCCAGGCGGGTGGGCGAGGCCGGTTGCCCGTGGGTCTTGGCCAGCATGGGTATATCTTTCCAAGCTTCGGCGTATGCACGACATTGTGCGATGAGCTCGTCGAGCATCGGGTAGTAGACCTGGTTGAGAGCCTCTTTGATGGAGAGGGGTACCGATGTGTTGTTGATGTCTTGCGAGGTGAGCCCGAAGTGGATAAACTCCTTGTAAGCTTCGAGACCTCCCAGTGCGTCGAATTTTTCCTTGATGAAGTATTCTACGGCTTTGACGTCGTGGTTGGTGACGCTCTCGATTTCTTTTACGCGGGCGGCGTCGGCCGGAGAGAATTCTTTGTATATGGCACGGAGTGCGTCGAACCGGTCGTGGCTCAACGATTGGAGTTGCGGAAGCGGAAGCTCGCACAGGGCGATGAAATATTCAACTTCGACACGTACCCGGTAACGAATAAGAGCATATTCCGAAAAATATTCCGAGAGTACCGAGGTTTTGTTGTGGTAGCGACCGTCGATGGGAGAGACGGCAGTAAGCGAAGACAATTCCATGTTCTGTAAGATTTTTGCTTGATTTTGAAAAAAGCAAAGGTACAATATCCGCTCGTTTCTCACAAAGATTTGTAGTTTTTTGAAGAAAAAAAGCGATTTTATTTTGTCGGTAGAAAATTTCTTGTACCTTTGCATCGCTTTAAAAGCAAAGAACTCATCGGGTGCTTAGCTCAGCTGGTTCAGAGCATCTGCCTTACAAGCAGAGGGTCGGGGGTTCGAATCCCTCAGCACCCACGCCGACGCTTCAAGTCCGTGCCATAGAAGATATGTGTGGCGTGAAGTTGAGAGAGAACGAAAGTTTCGAGAGAGAAACTGGGATTTTTTGAAATCATATTTTTTTGAAAGGGTGCTTAGCTCAGCTGGTTCAGAGCATCTGCCTTACA
>CAJLYN010000315.1 GCA_905210875.1 uncultured Bacteroides sp.
TCGTAGTGTCGAGGCTACCGCTTTACGCACAGCGTAGAACTGGTGATAGGCACTCAATATCTTCACCGTTTTGCCCTCTTTCTCGGCACAACATATAAACCCTCCCAGCAATTCGATGAGGCGGCTTTTTTCAAACATTCCTCTGAAAAGAACGTCAAAACGGGCATATCCCGTCTCTTCTCTGGCACCGTCGACACTCTTCCATTCCATAAATCGGTCTTCGCCTGCGGTGATGGTTCCTGCCTTGGTGGTAGCCAGGTCGCTCATCACGCAGAAGGCATTGTAGACAAACAGCGAGGGCACCTCCTGCATATAGTTGCGCAACTGGGCGTAGGCCTCCGACACGTCGGTGCCTTCGCGTGAGGGCGATTTCAGCTCTACAACCACAATCGGAAGCCCATTTACAAATACCACGATATCGGCTCTGCGCACCGAGCGATCTTCTACCGTCCATTGGTTGGCCACCGTGAAGCGGTTGTGCAACGGGTTGTCGAGGTCTACCAGCTTCACCAGTGCCGCGCGTTGCTCGCTGCCGTCGAAGTAGTTCACCCCGACGCCGTTTTGCAACATATCGGTAAATCGGGCATTCTTCTGCGCGAGCGATCCGCTTTCGATGTTGCTTATGCGCGCCATAGCCTCGTCGATAGCCTCTCGGGGCAGTCCCGGGTTGAGGCGCGGCAAGGTGTCGCACAGAATCTCGCGGCAGAGGGGGTCGCTGTGGTCTCTCTCTACGTCGGGGCCATAAAGATATTCATAGCCGAGCAGGTCGCGAAATATCTCGAGTATGGCGTTTTCAAAATTTGCTTCGGTGAAGGGCATGGGCTTTCGTACTCTAATAGATTAATTTGATATAGGGGGCAATGCCATTGTCCCAGCGAATGGTCAGTTTTCCGTTAGTAATTTCCGGGTAGAAATGTATGGAATCTGTCGACGTTGAGAGGTATTTTGCCTCTACTTCATAATGGTATATGTGCTCGTTGTGTCGAATATTGACTTCGAGTATGTCGAAGTCGATAGGAAGGCCATATTTTACGCGACAGTTTCGACTGTTTGCTATCGTTCGGTTGACGGTTTTTCTTTGTTTGTTCATATCAATCTATATTTATTTCTCCAGCCATAAGTTTGGGCAGCAGGGTGTCGCTGTGGTCTCTCTCTACATCGGGGCTATAAAGATATTCATAGCCGGGCAGGTCGCGAAATATTTCGAGTATGGCTTTTCAAAATTTGCTTCGGTGAAGGGTGCTGATGTTTAATATCTTAATTTACAAATACTTGAAGAGATCAAAGCTCTTGACAATCTTTTCAGAAAGATAAATCTTAGAAATTTTTGCCAGCAGCTTTGATACTTGTCGATATAGGTCAATGTATATCTAATTTCAGATATAATTCTCGAATTATTTATGTCTTTCTCCCATTTGTTTTTAAGAGCCTGTAATATTCGATTTGTCACATCAAAATATTCAGGGAAGTTTCTTAATTCAAATATAACTGCAATTTGCCGGTCTTGCATGATATAATATAGGTTGCCTTCTATTACTTGATATTCTTCCTTTCCGGTAATATTATCTTTGTTAATTACTTTAATAGGATTAGTTTCAGCAAGTTCTGCTTGAACTAGTTTTTTTATCAATTCGTGATATGTTTTGAATCGTATATCTCGATTTTGAAGTCCTTTATCGATTAAATACCGATAAATTGGGATTACAAGA
>CAJLYN010000316.1 GCA_905210875.1 uncultured Bacteroides sp.
GGCAGCCGTCGGCTTACAAGATGCGGCGGAAGTAGTCGATGGTCTCGCGCAGACCGTCGTCGAGGGCGATGCCCGGTTGCCAGTCGAGTTCTTTCTTGGCCAGCGAGATGTCGGGCTTGCGTTGCGTCGGGTCGTCGGAGGGAAGCGGCATGAAGACGATTTTCGACTTCGACCCGGTGAGTTGCAGTATCTTCTCGGCCAGTTCGAGCATGGTAAATTCGCCGGGATTACCTAGATTGACAGGCCCTGTGAAGTCGTCGCCGGTGCGTTCCATCATGCGCACCATACCCTCGATGAGGTCGGTTACATACTGGAATGAGCGGGTCTGTTGTCCGGTGCCGTAGATGGTAATGTCTTTTCCTTGCAGGGCCTGCACGATGAAGTTCGAGACCACACGGCCGTCCTGCGGGTGCATGTTGGGACCGTAGGTGTTGAAGATGCGGATGATTTTCACCTTCACCCCTTCGCGGCGGTGGTAGTCCATGAAGAGGGTCTCGGCACAGCGTTTACCCTCGTCGTAGCAGGAGCGCAAGCCTATGGGGTTGACGTTGCCCCAGTAGCTTTCGACCTGCGGGTGTACCTGCGGGTCGCCGTAGACTTCGCTGGTCGAGGCTTGCAGGGCCACGGCGCCGGTGCGCTTGGCGATGCCCAGTACGTTGATGGAGCCCATGATAGAGGCCTTGATGGTCTGTATGGGGTCGTACTGGTAGTGTATGGGAGAGGCCGGGCAGGCCAGGTTGTATATCTCGTCGATTTCGACGAAGTAGGGCATGGTGATGTCGTGTCGCACAACCTCGAAGTGCGGATTTTTCATCAGCGGAATGATGTTGTCCTTGTTGCCGGTAAAGAAGTTGTCGAGGCAGATAACCTCGTGCCCTTCGTTGAGCAACCGTTCGCAGAGGTGTGAGCCGATAAATCCGGCACCGCCGGTAACCAAAATGCGTTTTCTCATGATTTGAAGTTTTTTGTTACGGGCAAATATCGTTATAAAAAACGGAAAATCCGTGTGCCCGGCTCTCTTTCTGCGCATGTACCGTCAATTTTTCTCCCCGGATATTTTTCTCCCGGCATGAAAATGGTTATCTTTCCCGAAAACATTCCGTTTGTCATGGAGAAAAAAGAGAAGCTGGTCATTACCGAGTGGGCCCTCGAAGACCGCCCGCGGGAGAAACTCATGGCGAAAGGCACACGGGCCCTGTCGTCGGCCGAATTGATAGCCATACTCATAGGCTCGGGCAACAAGCGGGAGACGGCCGTGGAGCTCTCGCAACGTATCCTGAACAGTGTCGGGGGCAGTCTCAACACGCTGAGCAAGCTCACGGTAGAAGAGCTGGTAAGCGCGTTCGACGGTATCGGCGAGGCCAAGGCCATCAGCATCATTGCGGCTCTCGAACTGGGGCGACGGCGCAAGAGCGAGGAGGTGGCCCAGCGGCGGCGCATCACGTCGAGCCGCGAGGCTTATGAGTGGATATATCCGCAACTGGCCGACCTGCCGCAGGAGGAGTTCTGGGTGGTGTTGCTCAATACCGCCAACCGCATCATCGACACGTTGCGGGTGAGTCAGGGTGGCACGACTTCGACCTTGGTCGATATGCGGCTGCTGTTCAAGCCGGCCCTGTTGCAGCAGGCTTCGTCGCTGATGCTTTTTCACAACCACCCGTCGGGAAACCGCCTTCCCAGCCGGGCCGATGACCAGCTGACCC
>CAJLYN010000317.1 GCA_905210875.1 uncultured Bacteroides sp.
ACGCATCGAAATTTGTGTCGGGTACCGTAGCCGTAGTCGACGGTGCATTCGACTGCTTCTGCCTCTAACCCCATTGCCCGAGGGGGCGCCGACCCCCTCAGGCCCATGTTTCATCTTTAACCTGCCTGCAATGATACTTTGTGAACAGACCTGGCGCTGGTACGGACCCAACGACCCTGTCAGCCTGCAAGACATACGCCAAGCCGGAGCCACCGGTATTGTAACCGCCCTGCACCACATTCCCAACGGCGAAGTGTGGAGCGTCGAAGAGATTGAGAAACGCAAACAAATCATCGAAGAGGCCGGACTGCGATGGTCGGTCGTCGAGAGTGTTCCCGTGCATGAACACATAAAGACCCAGACCGGCAACTTCGGGCAATACATCGAAAACTACAAGGAAAGCCTGCGCAACCTCGCCCGCTGCGGCATCTATATCGTTACCTACAACTTCATGCCCGTGCTCGACTGGACCCGCACCGACCTTGCCTATACGATGCCCGACGGCTCGAAGGCCCTGCGCTTCGAACGCGCCGCTTTCATGGCTTTCGACCTCTACATACTGAAACGTCCCGGTGCCGAGAGTGAATACAGCGATGAAGAGAAGGCCATAGCCCTTGCTCGGTACGAAAAGATGAATGATGAAGAGAAAAACCGTCTCGTGCGCAACATGATAGCGGGACTTCCGGGCTCGGAAGAGAGTTTCACCCTGAAACAGTTTCAGGAGGCTCTCGACCGCTACCGCGACATCGACGCCGAGAAACTCCGCTCACACCTGATATATTTCTTGCGCGAAATAGCACCGGTAGCCGATGCCGGGGGCATCAAACTGGTCCTCCACCCCGACGACCCGCCCTACCCCATTTTGGGTCTGCCCCGCATACTCAGCACCGAGGCCGACTTTGTGAAACTCGTCGAGGCGGTACCCAACCCGTCGAACGGACTATGCCTCTGCACCGGCTCGTTCGGCGTGCGTGCCGACAACGACCTGGCCGGCATGATGCTACGGCTGGGCGACCGCATCAACTTCGTACACCTGCGAAGCACGCAGCGCGACACCGAAGGAAACTTCTTTGAAGTCAACCATCTCGAAGGCGACGTCGACATGTACAATGTCATGAAAAACTTCCTGCTGCTGCAACAACGCCGGGGCGTGTCGATACCCATGCGTCCCGACCACGGGCACCAGATGATTGACGACCTGAAAAAGAAAACCAACCCCGGCTACTCCTGCCTCGGCCGCCTGCGCGGTCTAGCCGAACTGCGCGGTCTCGAAAAAGGTATCGCCTGCTCGATACTCCGATAAAGGAATACCCATATTCCTAATATAAATGCAGAAACATGAATATCAGACAAATAATTCTAGAAATAGCTCACCATTATATAGCCGAAAAAACATCAAATTTTAAGAACAATCCTTTAGCAGACAAAATAAGAAATAAATACCCAGAATATTTTAGAGAATTTCTAAAAGAATATGGAGACCGATATGCTGTTAAAGGATCACCAGGACAGGGTAACTGGGCTGATTGTCCATGGTTTGCTATTTTTGACACTATAAAAACTCAATCGGCTCAATACGGATATTACATTGTATATCTCTTTGACAGCAAGATGAAAGGTGTTTATTTATCACTTAATCAGGGAGTAACAGACATAAGAAATGAATACAAAAGAGATG
>CAJLYN010000318.1 GCA_905210875.1 uncultured Bacteroides sp.
CAGCCACTCTTCAAACGAGACGATTTTCACGCTGGCTCCCATGTAGATGTGCTGCACGCCCAGCCCTTCAAAACGTTGGCGCACCGCCTCGGTGCGTCCGCCGGTGATGATGGCGACTTCAAATCCTTTTCGCACGGCCAGCTGTATGGCATAGCCGTCTTTGATGTTGACCGTGCGGCACGGTTCGCCGCCGGGGTGCAGGGGTATGGTGTCGGCCGACAGTACGCCGTCGACGTCGAATGCGAGGCCTTTTATCCGGCCGAGGTCATAATCGATTTTACTCATGTTGGGCAGATGGTGATTGGGTATGCGATGTGGCAAACTGGTGTATGTGCCGGCTCAGCAGCCGGTATATCTCTTTTTCGTCGGGGTCGTCGAGAAGGTCAATGTGTTTCTGCATGACGTTTTTGTCGTAGCGCACGGCAGGTCCCGTCTGTGCCTCGGCCGGCGACAGGGTCTCTATCTTGGCCGCTGTCTCTCTGATGAGCGGACGCAGGGCCTCGAAAGGCAGTTGTTGCCGGGCCAGCAGGTCGGCGGCTATGGCGTAGAGATGGTTGGTAAAGTTGCAGGCGAAGACGGCTGCCAGGTGGAGATGGCGGCGTTGTTCCGATGTGGCTTCGATGACCTGCCGTGAAATGCGCTCGCCCATCTCCCGCAGGGTGGCGGTAACTTCGGGCGAGGAGCCTTCGATAAAGAGGGGTATCTCTGCAAATGTTACGGCTCTGTTCTTGCTGAATGTCTGTAATGGGTAGAACACGCCGTAGCGCCGGCATACGGTCGAGAATACCGACAGGGGTATGCTTCCCGCCGTGTGCAGGTAGAGTGCCTCGTCGCGCACCGGTACACGGGCGATGAGTTCGCCCAGCGCGGCGTCGCTCACCGAGAATATGTAGATGTCGGCATCGGGACACACCTCTTCGATGCGGGTGGTGGTCAGTGAACACCCGGTACGTTCGGCCAGTTGTCGGGCCGATGTGTCGGTGCGGCTGAAAATCTGCACGATGTCATATCCTGCACCGTGCAGGGCGGTCGCCAGGTGGGTGGCCAAGTTGCCCGCGCCGATGAAGACGACCCGCTCTTTTCTCGTGGTTACCATTGGCCGATGTGTACTTTTTCCCACGCAGCCTTTTCGGGGTCAAACGGTGTCTTGCTCTCGGCTTTGTGGCCTAGGGCGATGACGGCGAGTACTTGCATGGGGAGGGGTATGTTCAGCAGTTCGCGTACGAAATCTTCGGCCGATTCGCCGTTCTCTCCGTAGCGGCCGCGCACTTGCACCCAGCAGCTGCCCAGCCCCAGTTCTTCGGCTTGCAGTTGTATGAGGGTAGAGGCGATGGAGGCATCTTCTATCCACACGTCGCTCTTCATCGGGTCGCCCAGTACGACCACGGCCAGTTTGGCACCGGCTATGAGTTTGGCGCCGTTGTCTTTGCATAGCGACAGGCGTTCGAGTGTGTCTTTGTCTTCGACCAGAACAAATTCCCACGATAGCGACCGTTTCGACGACGGTGCCATGAGGGCGGCTTCCATGATGGTTTTTACATCTTCCGGACGTATATCTTCGTCGGTAAATTTGCGGGTGCTTCGACGCAGTCTCAGCAATTCGTGAAAGTCTTTCATATTGAGTTGTATTATCGGTTTTGTGGGTCGGGGCCGTTTCTCTCATGCCGGA
>CAJLYN010000319.1 GCA_905210875.1 uncultured Bacteroides sp.
GGTGCTTTTGCTGCTGTGCTGATGCTGGTTTTCAAAGATGCCATTCTCGGTTTTGTGGCCGGCATACAGCTGGCCGAGAACGACCTCGTGCGGCGGGGCGACTGGATTGTGCTGCCCGGCGGCATGGTCAACGGCATTGTCGAAGACATCACGCTCGACACGGTAAAGGTACGCAACTTCGACCACACTCTCATTTCATTGCCTCCCTATACGCTGGTATCGTCGACAATGCAGAACTGGCGGGCCATGACCGAGAGCGGCGGGCGCATCAAGCGGGCATTTCTCATCGAGAACGACTCGGTGTCGACTTGTACCGAGGCGCAACTTGACGGCTGGGCTTCCTTACCCTACATGAAGGAATATATTGCCGCCAAGCGACGTCAGCGCGATGCCGGACGTGTCGAAAACACCAACAACTCCGAGGGGTTGGCCAACGGTACCATTGATACCAATCTGGGGCTTTTCCGTGCCTACGTCAACAGTTATCTTCAACATTACCCCACGGTGGTGCCTTCGTTCGAAATCATGGCCCGGCTGCTCGAACCCACTGTAAACGGCGTTCCGCTCGAAGTCTACTGCTTCACGACTGTAACCCAGTGGGTGGCTTTTGAGTCGGTGCAGAGTGAAATTGTAGAGCATATCCTTGTGGCAAACACGACCTATGCTTATTTCGCAATGAATTATGGCAAAGATACAGGCCCCACTCCTATCGCAAATCCCAATGTTCCTTCCGCTCCCAAGGGTATTTGGCAAACTTATGCACCCGGAGTGGAACGGGCATTGAACCTTGACGGGGATTATTTTAAATTGATCATTAAAGGTTTTTTGGGAGATAGCCACACGGGAACGGTTGAATTTTACTTGTGCTGCCGTAAAGGAGCCGATTCGGCAAATCCAACATTCAATTTCCTCCGTTCAGACTGGATAAAAGCCGATTTGCAATCTTTGGGTGTTGTTGATAAGGTCGTTTTCAACGTAGAGTGCTCATACCGAGATAACAACCAGCAGAGTTTGATTCCCGCCTGGTTCTGTCTGGATGGAATTCGCCTCCCAAAATAATGTTGTTATGATCAAAAAGTATTTCTTACTCCTGTTAGCAGCCATCTTGCTAACGGGAGTACACGGACAAAACCGACAAGTGGATTTACCCAAAAATATCCCTTTACAGGACATTCTAAAAAAAGCGAAAAAACAAAAGAAACATGTATTATTGGATTTCGGCTCTCCAAGATGTTCTCCTTGCCTATTTATCAAAAACAAAATATTCACGATCGATAGTATCGCTGATTTTATCAACGAACGTTTCGTGAGCGTTGATTACACCGAAGGCCCCGAAAAGAAACGACTAAGTAAGATTTACGAGGTCTACACGGAACCCGTGCTTCTGATCTGCGATGCGAATGGTAAGGTCATGCACCGGATGGAAGGAAAATGTACCGCAGGCGAAATGATGGCCCGCCTACGCCAAGGCCTAGACGTGAAAAATAATCTAACCGCACAAAAATTAATGTATGACAACGGGAACCGATCTTCAGAATTCCTGATCAACTATCTGGAAACTCTGCATATTGCTGGTTTAAGAACCCAAAGAGACTCGGTATTGCATAATATTTTCTCGCCTTCGTTTCATGTAGATTCTTTAAAAACACCCAAATACTGGAATGTGTTC
>CAJLYN010000320.1 GCA_905210875.1 uncultured Bacteroides sp.
GCTGAAAAAACAGTGGGTCGCATGGCAAAAGTGTGCGACCCACTGCCGTTTTTGAGAAGAAGATATGACATTTGTGTAAAATGTAACGGCGGCATGCCCTATATTCGGTAGAAAAAACTATCTTTGTACCGGTATAAATCCACAATACATAAACAACAACGCAAAATGGGAAAAGTCCTTATTATCGGTGCCGGCGGCGTAGCTACCGTGGCCGCGCACAAAGTGGCGCAGAACGCCGATGTTTTTACAGAAATCATGATAGCCAGCCGCACCCGCTCGAAGTGCGATGCTATTGTCGATGCAATAGGAAATAAGGCTATCAAGACCGCGCAAGTCGATGCCGACGATGTAGAGCAGCTGGTCGCCCTCTTTGAGAGTTTCCGCCCCGACATCGTGATGAACCTCGCCTTGCCCTACCAAGACCTCACCATCATGGAGGCTTGTCTGTGCACCGGCGTCAACTACCTCGACACGGCCAATTACGAGCCCAAAGACGAAGCCCATTTCGAGTATAGCTGGCAGTGGGCCTACAAGGACCGTTTCGAGAAAGCCGGCCTCACCGCCATTCTTGGCTGCGGTTTCGACCCGGGTGTTACCAGTGTCTATACCGCCTATGCTGCCAAACATTACTTCGACGAGATACAGTATCTCGATATTGTCGACTGCAACGCCGGCGACCACCACAAGGCCTTTGCCACCAACTTCAATCCCGAAATCAACATTCGCGAAATTACCCAGAAGGGTCTCTATTGGGAAGACGGCAAATGGATTGAAACCGAGCCCCTCGAAATACACCGTCCGCTTACCTATCCCAACATCGGCCCCCGCGAGAGCTACCTGCTCCATCACGAAGAGTTGGAGAGCCTGGTCAAGAACTATCCTACCATCAAGCGGGCCCGTTTCTGGATGACCTTCGGACAGGAGTATCTCACCCACCTGCGTGTGATACAGAACATAGGTATGGCCAGCATCAAGCCCATCAACTACAACGGCATGGAAATTGTGCCGCTGCAATTCCTCAAAGCCGTGCTGCCCAATCCGCAGGACCTCGGCGAGAACTACGAGGGCGAGACCTCGATAGGTTGCCGCATACGCGGTCTCAAAGACGGCAAGGAACTTACCTATTATGTCTACAACAACTGTTCGCACCGTGCTGCCTACGAAGAGACCGGCATGCAGGGCGTAAGTTACACCACCGGTGTACCGGCCATGATAGGTGCCATGATGTTCCTCAAAGGCATCTGGAAAAAGCCGGGTGTCTACAATGTCGAGGAGTTCGATCCCGATCCCTTCATGGAGCAGCTCAACAAGCAGGGGTTGCCTTGGCATGAGATTTTCGGCGGCGACCTCGAACTGTAATGATACGGTTTTAATAAATAAAGGAAATATAGGAAGATGATTCGTACTTAGCATGGGATTCTTTCTGTGTTTCCTTTGTTTTTAAATTATTCTTTTTTATAAATTTTGGATAGGAATTCTGACATATACCATATGTTGTTAATTATTTAAGATGGATATAGATATAGACTTTGACTTTACAACAGATACACCTAAATATTGGGATAATTTTTGGGAGCAGGATGATGTGTTAGGTGTTCGAAATAATGATCCTGATATTTGTAGTAAAACATTG
>CAJLYN010000321.1 GCA_905210875.1 uncultured Bacteroides sp.
AACTCGATGCACTGCTGGGCCAGCGACCCTTCTTGCAGGGCGGCCGAAGACGAAGCGATGAACTCTTTGAGCTCTTCTCCGCTGACGACGGGAACGATGGTTTCGGCTCCGATGGCATAAAGTACCCACAGGAGCATGCCCAGGAGGAGGGCCGATGCGGTCTTGTCGATGCGCAGCGGGTGTTCGAGCGCAATCGCCAGGTAACCGATGATGAACAGTACGGTAATAGCTATTAACATGGTAATAGATTTAAGGTAAAAATAAGTTTATTGAGGCAAATATAAGAAAAATTCCGGCAATCAGGCATTCTCGGTCGAAATTGTGTGGGGATTATAAAAAAAGGGCCAAGGCAACGCCTTGGCCCTTTCGGAATATGGAAATGCTTTAAATAGCAGCTCCGAGCAGCGGTTTCAGGTACATGACTTCGAGAATGTACACGCCTGCACCGGCCAAGTAGCCGAGGAGGGCGAGCAACGAAATGTTTTTGAGGTACCAGCCGAAGTTGATTTTTTCCAAGCCCATGGCAACCACGCCGGCAGCCGAGCCGATGATGAGGATGCTGCCGCCCACACCGGCGCAATAGGAGAGGAATTCCCAGAAAATGCCGTCTTGCACGAAGTTGGCCATGTAGCCTACCGTGCCGGGGTCGGCAACGGGATACATGCCCATGGCGGCGGCCACGAGGGGTACGTTGTCGACAATAGACGACAAGATGCCGAGCACGATGTTGATGATATATACGTTATGCACTTCTTCGTCGAGCCAGCCGGCAACCGAACCCAGAATGCCGGTTGCCTGTAAAACGGCCACGGCCATGAGAATGCCGAGGAAGAAGAGAATCGAAGGCATGTCAATGCGCGAGATGACTCTCGGGACACGGTGTTCCTCGGCTTTTTCGAGCATTTTGTGGTTGTACATGATTTCGGTGAAAATCCACAGGATACTCAGCACGAAGAGAATGCCGATAAACGGCGGCAGGTGGGTGATGGCCTTGAATATGGGTACGAAGATGAGACCGCCCACACCGAGGAAGAAGATATTTTTCTTTTCTCGCGGCGAAATGAAGTCGCTGCGGGTGACGATGCGGTTTCCTTCGGGCAGTTCGCCTTTGAGCTTCCGGGTCACGAAGAGCAATGGAATGACAAGTGCGGCCACACTCGGCAGGAATACATAGGTCATCAGGGCGGCGGTAGTCACGTTGCCATTGACCCAAAGCATGATGGTGGTCACGTCACCGATGGGCGACCAAGCGCCGCCGGCATTGGCTGCAATGACAATCATACTGGCGTAAATCCAGCGTTCGTGCTGGTCGTTGACGAGTTTGCGCAACAGCATGATCATCACGATGGTGGTCGTGAGGTTGTCGAGAACCGATGAAAGGAAGAACGTGATAACGCCGAGAATCCACAGCAGACGGCGTTTTTTGCGCGTGGTGATGTGGTCGGTGATGATGGAGAAGCCCCCGTGCACGTCGATGAGCTCGACGATGGTCATGGCACCGACGAGGAAGAAGAGCGTGGAGGAGATGTCGCCCATGTGCTCGATGATTTGCACATTAAGGATGAACTCGATGCACTGCTGGGCCAGCGACCCTTCTTGCAGGGCGGCCGAAGACGAAG
>CAJLYN010000322.1 GCA_905210875.1 uncultured Bacteroides sp.
GTGCCACCAGGAATCGAACCGGGGACACAAGGATTTTCAGTCCTTTGCTCTACCATCTGAGCTATGGCACCATCGCTTTTGCGTGTGCAAATGTAGATGCTTTTTTTGAATCTGCCTAATTTTTTGAGAAAAAAATGTCGTTTTATCCTTTTTTTCTTTCTCGTGCTTTTATTCCGGGGTAGTATGGTGATGTTTAGCGAATAGGTTTATCTCTGGGATTGAGGTCGAGCAGCCTTCTGTAAAGGATGCCGGGAGTCGCTTTGGGTGGTAATCTGACTTGGCTCTTTGTTCCCGTTGCTTGTCTTTGCAACAGCTGCCAGCTGTTATTAAAATGGTTGTCGGCTCGGCTAATGAAAGAGATGAGAAATGTTGTTTTTGCCTCTTTCTCTGCGATTGTCTTATGTTATCTTTACGGAAGACAGGATTCGGATAGGCAGAGGCAATGGATGAAAACTTTGTTTTCTCCTTGCCTCTGCTCCCGCCTTTCGCTATCTTTGTCATCAAACCTGTTTTTATGGCATTGAAAATACTACATACGGCCGACTGGCATTTGGGGCAGACCTTCTACGGGTATGAACGGCATACTGAACATACGCTCTTTCTCGACTGGCTTTGCCACGAACTGTCGGCCCGGCAGGCCGATGTGCTGCTGATTGCCGGCGACGTGTTTGATTCGCCCAATCCTTCGGCTGCCTCGCAGCAGATGTTTTATCGGTTTTTGCGACGGGCCACCGAGGAGAATCCTTCGTTGCAGGTGGTGGTCATTGCCGGCAACCACGACTCGGCGGCACGTCTTGAAGCACCCGACCCGCTTTTCAAGGATATGCACGTTGAGGTGCGGGGGCTTGTGCGCCGCACCTCCGACGGAGCGATACCGTCTCGTTGTGCCGCTGGGTCCGGCCGGTTGCCCCGAGGCTTACTGTCTGGCGGTGCCCTATCTGCGGCAGGGTGATTATCCGCCGGCCGAGAATTATGCGCAGGGGGTTGCATCGCTTTACAGCGCCCTGTACGAGAAGGTTTCCGGCTTGGGAAAGCCGGTGGTGGCGATGGGCCATTTGCAGGCCACGGGGGCGGAGGTGTCGGAGAACGACCGTTCGGAGCGCACGATTATCGGCGGGCTCGAATGTGTGTCGCCCGAAGCTTTTGCCGCCTCGATATGCTACACGGCGCTGGGTCATCTGCACCGGGCGCAGCGGGTTTCGGGCCGCGACAATGTGCGGTATGCAGGAGCCCCGATACCCATGTCGTTTGCTGAGAAGAACAACCGGCACGGGGTGGTGTACGTTACGGTCGACGGACCGTCGACGGCGATAGAGCTGCTGCCGTTTGAGCCGCCGGTGTCGCTGGTGTCGGTCAGTGGTGCGGCCGACGATATAGAGGCGGCCATCGACCGGTTGCCTGCGGGCGAGGCCGATGCGTGGTCGCCCTATCTCGAAGTGAAGGTCGCTCTCTCGCGCCCCGAACCGTCGTTGCGGCAGCGCATCGAGTCGGCACTGGTGGGGAAGCGTGTGCGGCTGGCCCGCCTGGTACCCGACCTGCCCCGTCGGGAGGGCGATGTTGTGCCCGTGTCGTTTGTAGAGGAGGGGCGGCAGGCCGCTCCGTT
>CAJLYN010000323.1 GCA_905210875.1 uncultured Bacteroides sp.
CGCAGGCCGAAGCCGTAGCCGACCTCATCGCCTCCCGTTCGGCCGCCGCCCATCGCGTAGCCATGAACCAGATGCGCGGCGGTTTCAGCCGTGAGCTGGCCGACCTGCGGGCACACCTGCTGCAATTCGTCTCCCTTATTGAACTCGAACTGGATTTCAGCGAAGAAGAAGTACAGTTTGCCGATCGCCGGCAACTCGACGAGCTGGCCTGTCACATCGAAACCGTCATCACCCGCCTGGCCGACTCGTTCAGCCGCGGTAACGCCATCAAGAACGGAATACCCACCATCATCATCGGCGAGACCAACGCCGGCAAATCGACCCTCCTCAACGCCCTCCTTCGCGAAGAGCGCGCCCTCGTTTCCGACATACACGGCACCACCCGCGATACCGTCGAAGACATCATCGACCTGCAAGGCATCACCTATCGCCTCATCGACACCGCCGGCATACGCGAGACCCACGACACCGTCGAGAGCATGGGTATCGAACGCACGTTCGCCAAGCTCGCCCAGGCCGACATTGTACTCTGGCTCATCGACGGCACCCAAAGCGATGCCCATGTACAGCAACTCGCTCAGCGCATCGTACCACAGTGCAAAGAGAAAAAACTCTTCGCCCTCATCAACAAGACCGACCTGCTCACCCCCGCACAGATAGCTGAGAAACAAGAACTCCTGGCCAATCTCCACATTGCACCCGAGCAGATACTCCCCCTTTCGGCCAAGAACAACCGCAACATCGACACCCTGCAAGACGCCCTCGTAGCCCATGCCACGCAAGCCATGGCTGCCAACGATACCATCGTCACCAACGTGCGCCATTACGAAGCCCTCGTCCGTGCCCGTCAGTCCATACAGCGCGCCCGTCAAGGCCTGGCCCACAACTACCCCGGCGACCTCCTTGCCCAAGACATACGCGAAACCATGCATCACCTCGGCGAAATCACCGGCGAAATTACCACCGACGAAATCCTCGGCAACATCTTCAAAAACTTCTGCATCGGTAAATAAATACTTGATTATCAAATAGTTAAATCGATTACAATCGATTAGTATGGCGCTCTTTACGGGCGCCTTTTTTGTTGCACAAGTATCGTTGATAATCGTTGCTAAGCCTTTTTACGCCATTTTTTGTACCTCCTGTGTACCTCACCACGAAAATCCGAGGATTATCGTTGGCAAGGTCGTGGAGAATGTTGACTATGGTTGACAATAGTTTACGATGGTTGACAAAAAACAGGAGAAATGAAGGAGAATTAACCCCTAAATATTAAGTAAAAATGGCAACTAGTAACTTTAGAATTAAAAAGATTTGTGAGTGGTGCGGTAAAGAATTCGAGGCTCAGAAAGTTTCTACAAGGTTCTGTTCACACAGGTGTGCAAATTTTGCCTATAAACGGGCCATACGCAAAAAACGAGTGCAGACAACAGAATCACAAACTCAAGTTCAGAAAACTGAACGCATCATTGAAGACATTAAGGAGAAGGAATATCTGTCCTTTTCAGAAACAGGACGTCTGTTAGGTCTATCTCGCCAAGCTATCTATACCATGGTACAGGCAGGTCACCTTAAAGCGTCTAAAATTAGCAGTAGG
>CAJLYN010000324.1 GCA_905210875.1 uncultured Bacteroides sp.
CGGTGGGAACCGTGAAGATGGAGCCCGATGCCATACTTCTGGGTGAGGCGGTGATTACGGGTATCGTTCCTCCTATTGTGGCCAAGGAAGACACCTTGGAGTTTAATGCCGACTCGTACAAGACGCAGCCCAACGCTGTGGTGGAAGATATGTTCAAGAAATTGCCCGGTGTCGAAGTCGATGACGACGGAAAGATAACCGTTCAAGGAAAAGAGGTAAAGAAAATTCTAATCGATGGCGAGGAGTTTTTTACCGACGACCCCAAGGTGGCGTCGAAAAACCTGCCGGCCAATATGATTGAGAAGATTCAGGTGGTCGACCGTCAGTCCGACGAGGCTCGCTTCTCGGGTGTCGACGACGGCGAGGAAGAGACGATAATCAATCTTACCGTGAAGAAGGGCATGAAACAGGGTTGGTTTGGTACGGCTCAGGCCGGTGGCGGTACCGAGATGGAGGTACTCAACGGCATGTATGAGCTCAATGCCATGGCCAATCGCTTTGTCGACAATAATCAGTTTTCGATTCTTGGTAGCCTCAACAACACCAACAACCAGGGTGCGACCGACCTGGGGGCCTCCATGTTCTCCGGGAGCAGTCGTATGATGGCCGGTGGAAATCGCGGTACAGGTACCTCGGGTATGCTGGGCGGTAACTTTAATGTGGGAACCAAAGATAAGAGTCTGCGCATCGGCGGGGGTGTGGGGGATATGGGGAGCGACCGTTACTACGACAGCCGTAGTGAACAGCAAAACTTCCTTACCAACGACAGTTCGTCGTTTGTCAACCGCGATGGTGAGAACATCAACCGCAGCCACAGTTTCGGCATGAACTTCCGCCTGCGCTGGGAAATCGATACCCTCACCCGATTGGAGTTTATGCCCCATTTCGGATTTAACAAGTCGCATCTCGAAAACAACAGCTATTCCGAGACGATGGGTGGATACCGCGATGCCGAGTTGGCCTATCGCGACAGTGTCAACGACCAGCGTACCCGTTCGCAGAGCGACGGTCAAGGTTATAACCTCTCGGGTCGACTCAGTTTCAGTCGCGCCTTCAAGAGCGATCCCCGTCGTCGGTTCAGTTTCAGTTTCAATTACAGCACCAACCGCAATGAAGAGAACGGTACCACCAACGATGTCTTGAATTTCTACCGTCTGGGTATTCTCGATTCTACCCGTATGCAGAACGACGACAACATACAATCGGGCGCCTCCTACAATGCACGGGTTACTTATGTAGAGCCGTTGTCGGACCACTACTACCTCAACTTCGTCTACCAATACCGTTACAACAACAGCAATTCCGATGCCTATACCTATAATATAGACGAGGCCGGCAACTATGTCGAACTCGATTCGCTCGGGATGCCCATAGCCGATGAAAATTACAGCAATGTGTCGCGCAGCCTTTATCGTACCCATCGAGGAGAAATATCCTTGCGAGGAGTCTATTCCAAGTTGAACTTCAATGCCGGTGTGCGCCTCGAACATCAGAAACGCGAGACCCGCTATCTATTTGGTAGCAACGTGGGTAATGATATTACCCAACGTTCGCTCAATTTCTCGCCGACGTTACGGTTGCGCTACCGGAT
>CAJLYN010000325.1 GCA_905210875.1 uncultured Bacteroides sp.
ACCCCAGCCATTATTTTGGCCGACGGCGTTATCGGCCAGATGATGGAAAAAGTCGTACTGCCTCCGTTCCAGCCCCGACTTACCGAAGCAGAAATACGGCAAGCCCGTCCTTGGGCCACCCAAGGCAAACCGGCCGGCCGGAAACGCAACGTCATCACATCACTCGAACTCGACCCAGCCCGCATGGAAGAAAACAACCTGCGTTTCCAAGCCAAGTATCGGGAGATAGAGAAACACGAGGTGCGCTACGAAGAGTTGAATTGTACCGACATCGACTACCTGATGGTTGCATTCGGCTCCATGGCTCGCATCTGCCAGAAAACTCAGGAGATGGCTGCTGCCGAAGGCATCAAAATCGGACTGTTGCGTCCCATCACGCTGTGGCCTTTCCCGTCGGATGCCATCGCCAGTTACGCCGACAAGGTCAAAGGCATCTTGGTTCCCGAACTCAATGCCGGCCAAATGATAGAAGATGTGCGCCTGGCCGTAAACGGACGCGTAAAAGTCGAGCACTTCGGCCGTCTGGGAGGCATCGTTCCGACCCCCGACGAAGTTCTCGCCGCCCTCAAAGAGAAACTCATGTAAAACGAGACAAGTTATGGAAACAAATGATATTATCAAACCCGAAAACCTCGTTTACAGCAAGCCCCGCCTGCTGAACGACAATCCCATGCACTACTGCCCGGGTTGCAGTCACGGCGTCGTACATAAACTCATTGCCGAAGTCATCGACGAGATGGGTATGGAAGAAGAATCTATCGGCGTTGCTCCCGTAGGTTGCGCCGTATTTGCCTACAACTACATCGACATAGACTGGCAGGGGGCTGCCCATGGTCGTGCACCAGCCATTGCTACTGCCATCAAACGATTGAATCCCAGTAAACTGGTATTTACCTATCAAGGCGATGGAGACCTTGCCGCCATAGGTACGGCCGAAACCATTCATGCCTGCAACCGGGGAGAAAACATTGCTATCATATTCATTAATAATGGTATATACGGCATGACAGGCGGACAAATGGCGCCCACGACACTGGAAGGCATGGTTACCTCGACCTGCCCTTACGGACGTAATGTCGACCTTTATGGCTATCCGTTGAAAATATCGGATCTCGTGGCTAAACTCGACGGTTCCTGCTATGTGACTCGGCAAAGCGTACACACGGCTGCCGCTGTAAAAAAAGCCAAGAAAGCCATTCGTCAGGCATTCGAGAACTCAATGGCCAAGAAAGGTGCCTCGCTCGTCGAAATCGTATCGACCTGCGCATCGGGTTGGAAAATGTCGCCTGAGAACGCCAACAAATGGATGGAGGAACATATGTTTGCCAAATATCCCCTGGGCGATTTGAAAAATGAATAAACCCTAAAACGCAACATCGATGAAAGAAGAAATAATCATAGCCGGATTCGGCGGACAAGGTGTTCTCTCGATGGGTAAGATTTTGGCCTATTCGGGACTTATGGAAAACAAAGAGGTAAGCTGGATGCCCTCATACGGGCCCGAACAACGCGGAGGGACAGCCAATGTTACCGTCATATTGAGCGACGAACGCATCAGTTCGCCCGTCCTCAACGCCTTCGACATCG
>CAJLYN010000326.1 GCA_905210875.1 uncultured Bacteroides sp.
ATCGCGGCGGCGTTCTTATATATGAAGCGCGTATCGACTGGTCTGTTTACTGCATACGCTGACGTACCACTTCGTATATCATGACACCGGCGGCCACCGACACGTTGAGCGACCCGATGCGCCCCACCTGAGGCAACGCCACCTGCGTGTCGCAATAGCGGAGCGTTTGTGCCGAAAGGCCTACATCTTCGGCCCCCATCACCACGGCAACAGGTCCGGTATAATCGGGCCCGGTATACAACTCCTGCGCCTTCTCCGAGGCGGCAACGATTTTCACGCCGCTGTCGTGCAGGTAACGCAAGGCCTCGGCAATAGAGCGTTCGCGGCACACCGGCAGATGCAACAACGCACCGGCCGACGTCTTCACGGCATCGGGGGTTACCGACACACTGCCACGCTCGGGAATGACGATGGCATCGACACCAGCACATTCGCAGGTGCGGGCTATGGCGCCGAAATTGCGTACATCGGTAATACCGTCGAGCAAGACCAGAAACGGCATCTTACCCTCTTCATAAAGCGTAGGAACGACGTTTTCGAGCCGGGTATAAGAGACCGGCGATATAAAGGCAATTACTCCCTGATGGTTTTTGCGGGTGATACGGTTGATTTTTTCCACCGGAACCCGTTGCACAAAAATTTCCGTGCCTTTAAGCTCAGCCATCAGTTCTTGTGCCAAATCGCCTTGAAGGTCTTTTTTCACCAAGATCTTATCGATTTCTTTTCCGGCCTTTACGGCCTCTATGACGGCCCTTATTCCGAAAACCAGATTGTTCTGTTCCATTTCCTGTGTATCTATGCGTAAAATATGTGTGTATTATTTCCGATGCAGCAGTTCGCGAGCATTCTTCAATGCCGCATCAGTAAGCTGCGAACCACTCAGCATGCGGGCAATCTCCTGCACGCGGCGAGCATCGTCGAGCAATTCGATACGGGTCTGAGTTGTCTCTCCCTCATCGTCCTTGTAGATGCGGTAATGACATTCGCCCCGCGAAGCCACTTGCGGCAGGTGGGTGATGGCAACGACCTGCATATAGCGGGCCATACCGGCCATTATCTCGCCCATCTTGTCGGCAATCTCGCCCGACACACCGGTATCTATCTCGTCAAAGATGATGGTGGGCAGGGAGGCGGCATCGGCAGCCAGGGATTTTATGGTGAGCATGAGACGGGAAATCTCTCCGCCCGACGCCACGTCGGAAACCGGTTCCAACGGACGGTTCTTGTTGGCCGAGAAGAGGTAACGCACCGACTCGGTGCCGTCGGCATCGAATGTTGTCTTGTCGCTCCACTCAACCTCAAAGCGCAGATGGGGCATGCCCAACGGACGCGCCCGCTCTACCAGTTTCTCGGTAAAGCGCACGGCGGCAGCGTGCCGCACGGCCGACAGCTGTTCGGCCAGCGACCGCAGCACCCGCTCCTGTTCCGTCAGCTCCTCCTGCAATGCGGCCACCTCTTCGTCGGCATGTTCTATCGCGTCGAGGCGCTTTTGCAAGTCGTCCTGCAATGCCATCAGCTCTTCGTGAGAAGAGAGGTGATGTTTCTGTTGCAGACCGTAGAGCAGGGCGAGACGCTCCTC
>CAJLYN010000327.1 GCA_905210875.1 uncultured Bacteroides sp.
GTTTGAGCTTGATGCCGTATTTCTGGGAGACATCGTGCAGCGATTCGCCCGGTTGGAGGGTGTGTGTGGTATAGGGTTTCTGAGCCCGACGGCGTTTGGCTTTAAGGTAGACGATGTCGCCGGCTTTGAGTTTGTAGCCGCGAGGGAAGTCGTTGTAGCGACGTATCTGGTAGGCATACATTTCAAACTCGCGGGCGATGAGCCGCTGGGTGTCGCCGTCGCGGGCCACGACATAAGGCAGCCCCCATTTCGAATCCATGTCGTGATATTCATAGCCTTTGGGCATTCGGGGCAATCCCTTTCCGTCGTAACGATGGAGGCCATAAAGCTCGATGGTCTGTATCAGCTTGCTGGCATAGGCCTTGTCGGTGGCGTAGCCGCAGCGCTTCAATCCGTGGGCCCACCCTTTGTAGTCGGTAATGTCGAGCTTGAAGAGCTTTTCATAGCGGGGACTCTTTGTCAGGAAGAGGGCATGGTCTTCGTACGACTCTTTGGGGTTGCGGTATTTCCTGAAACACTCACCCTTTTCGTCGTCGTCGTGATAGACACGCTTACCCTCCCACGAGTTGTGGCACTTGATGCCGAAGTGATTGTTCGACTTCCGGGCCAGTTCGCTGGTACCTGCCGCCGATTCGAGCAACCCTTGGGCCAGTGTGATGCTGGCCGGTATCTTGTAGCGCTTCTGGTGGTCGATGGCGATGTCTTTGTATTTGTTGATGTAATCGAGATATATCGGGTTTTTCGTCTGGGCCGAGACGAAAACGGCGATAAAAAGGAAAATCCCTATGAACGGAAGGCGGGAACGTACATACATATTCTCGGACATAAAATCTTCTTATCAATTTAAGGCCGGCCGGCAGAATGTATCGGAAATTCCGATTATATTTGTAGAATACAGGATTCGGTTCGGCATAGTCAATCTGAAAACTCTGTTTTCACTTGCCCCTGCTCTCACCTTTCACTATATTTGTAGAATATAGGATTCGGTTCGGCATAGTCAATCTGAAAACTCTGTTTTCACTTGCCCCTGCTCTCACCTTTCACTATATTTGTAGAATATAGGATTCGGTTCGGGATAAAGTTCAAGTAAACTTGACTTTCTCCTCTCACCTTTCGCTATATTTGTAAGGAATCCGATATAAAAATATCTTCCTATGGCAAAACAACTTCAACTATCGGCAAAGATAACGGTTTGTCGGTACAATGAGTTAACCGACAGCGAAAAAAAATGGGTCGATGCAGCCCGTGAAGCCGCAAAAAAGGCCTATGCACCCTATTCGCGATTCCGCGTCGGGGCGGCTGTGGCACTGGCCGACGGAGAGATAATCACCGGCAACAACCAGGAAAACGCCTCATATCCCGAAGGGCTGTGCGCCGAACGGGTGGCCCTGTTTGCCGTCGGAGCTGCTGCCGGCGCCCGGCCGGTGATGCTGGCCTTTGTGGAAGAAATCAACAAGCGCAAGCTGGACCATGTGACCGTTTCCCAGACGGGCTGCGTGGGCATGTGCCGCCTGGAGCCCATGGTGGACGTTTATATGCCGGGTCAGGAGAAAGTAACCTATGTAAAGCTGACCC
>CAJLYN010000328.1 GCA_905210875.1 uncultured Bacteroides sp.
CCCCCTGCCAATGCCGCCCGCTGTCGTCACTATATAGGAGCCCGCGATTGTATTCGTCTCCCGGGTATTGGCCGCTCAACGCAAAAACTTTTTCATCCCATTTCGACAGATATAAATCGCTATATGAACCACCGCCAAAGGCTCCCCAGTCGTATGATGTCTCAAATATCAGCGTGTCGTCGGCCAGTTGATAAAATCGTTCTTGAATAGCTGCCAGTCCATCGTCGCCGTGCATACTAAAAACCCAATCCATGTTGCAGTGGGTTTCTTGTCCGGTTATGGGATTCCATCGATAGAGACGCGACCCCTGGTTTCCTACGGCAAAACATAACGTCTTTCCGTCTCGGAATATGCTTCGCTCGTTTAGCGTTCCTTCTATCGGGTGTTCTTGCCATGTTGTGCCGCCATCGTTACTGATTAATAGACGTGCTTTTTCCCTGTTCCTCCGATTTTGCACATCGGTGACGGTGTGAACCAGTGTCATGCATTGCGGCGAAAAGAGATGCAGATTTCCTATGCGGCCGGACATCTTTGTTATTGTTTGCCAGGTATGCCCTCCGTCTCGGGATTGAAGCAATCTCGTTGTGTCGCTATTATCTGGTAATAGTTCTCCCTCGATTACATACAGATTCCCCTCGTATGATTGCAACTCTTGGGTGAACGTGTCGTAATCGTATAGACAATGCCATGTCTTTCCACCGTCGGTGGTTTTCAGCAATTGGTCTTTATCGTTTTCACGACCTGCAAGATATCCGGTGTCGGGAGAAAGGAATATCATGCCTCCGAATCCAAGTGAAATTTCTCCACACGGATACTCCTCGGCTTTTGCTCCATTCACTGGTTGAGGCGGCTCTGTATCGTGTCCTGTGAGCAACGCGACCGATTGCCACGACATGAAGAGCATCATCAATACGATAGATATATTCCAAATCAGCCACATTTTGTTTATAAATTTTGCTTTTAGACGTTTTTTGCCGGTTTCGATTCTTTTGTTCTACGGTTTTGACTCTTTTGAATTGCCGTTACGTTGCATAATCAATGAGAGGTATGCGCGGTAGGAGTTGGGCATCTCCTTTTGTAAAGAGTCGAGGGTATTTCCAGACTATCAATTCAATTGCATATAACCTATTTTACTGACAGCTGTATCGAAGCTACCGGTTGTGTCTACCACAAAAGTATAATATATCCAGTCATCATCGCCGGTGGAGTTGGTGGCGATGCCGATACTCTTCTTTCCCGTTTTTTCATCGATGAATATCTCCGATTGCTCTACCACCTTGGGTTGAAAATGGGGGTCATCGGCCAATACGCTTATATTGTCACCGATTTTTACGATTCTACCAAATCCGTAAAATGAGACATTCTCCCTCCTAATCGAAAATTCACAGAGTCCGCTTTGGCAATTCAACGATAGATATAAATCGTCATAAGTATAGTGTATGCTCCCGTCGAAGGCAAAGCCATTTTCGTATGAAATGTCATCTTGTATTTTCTGCGGTTTCCCAAAGGCCCTCTCCACTTCTTCGGTCGTATAGAAATGCCCCACGATCAAGGCGTAGGCTGTGTCGA
>CAJLYN010000329.1 GCA_905210875.1 uncultured Bacteroides sp.
GCGGGAGCCGCAGCCCATGCCGATGTTCTTGATCGTGCCGCCGAAACCGGTCGTCTCTACCAGTCCGCTCATGTTGAGGGTGGCGATGTCCGACACGGCCAGGTTGAGGTTGCCCTTGGCGGCCCAGCCGCCCTCTTCGTTGAAACCTTTGAGGCGCAGCTCGTTTATCCACACGGTGGCACTCTTCTTGCGGCCCGAGTTGTTGCGCACGCCCACGAGTATGGTTTTTACGTTCGAGAGCGAGGGGTTACCCATGACGGTGATTTTGTTGGTCGGCTTGTCGGGGTCGTAGCTCGAATAGGGTGTGGTGCTGCTCACGCCCGAGCCGTTGGTGTTCTGGGCGATGTTGCGCTCCTGTTTCAGCGAGGTGAGCAGTTCGAGGGGGAAGTCAAACATATTGGCCTCGGGCCACACCTTTTCCTGGTCGGTCGAACTGTATGTGTTGTAGCGGCCGGCCGGGGTGAGCTGCAAGGGTATTTCGTATTCGTAGTAGTTGTTGCAGTAGTCCGAACCCAGGCGAATGAATATCGACAGTTCGCCGTTTTTCAGGTCGGTGTTGTCGTCGATGAGTTGTTCGGCATGGGTAAACATTTGCAGGCTCTTGTAGTTGCGCATGTCGGTGCCGGCGCTTTTGTAAATGGCCCGGGCATTCTTCGATGGCAGATCTCTGATGGTGAGCGAGATGGCCTGCTCGTTGAGTTGGGTAATCTGCGACTGGTCGGGCGAGATGATGCGGGTTACGCCCGGGGGAAGTACATAGTTGACGGGTGTCTGGCCGGCGTTTTCCTCGATGTTGACCACCGACACGTCGATGTCGCCCTCGGCGGGGGCATTGCTGCTGCCGCTAATGTCGGAGTGCAGTTTGTACTCGTAGGTGCGCCATTCGCCGCGTACCAGTTCGAGGGTGGCAAAGCGCAGGTGGGTCTCTTTGTTGAAGCCCGTGAGGAAGATGCGGGCAAACCGTATGCTCGAAAAGTCCTGTATCGACCCGATGGTCTGGCGCGGCTCGTGCGAGGCGTCTTCGCTGTCGTCGCGCAGGGGTATCTTGAACTGGTACCACCGCACTGTCGACGACTCGCCGTTGCGCAGCGGTACCGTTACCGTGCGCACGTCGGTAATGTAGTTGCTGCCCACCTGCAAGGCCTCGGGGGTGATTTTCACGGCATACTGGTAGTAACGCTCGTACTCGTCGAGGGTGTTGTCCTGGTTGATGTCTTCGACGTCGGGCACACTGCGCGACGACTGGTAGTAGCGGTCGTCGACCTCGTCGGCCGAGAGGGAGTTCCCCTCGGTGCCGTTGTAGTATTTGTACCGGGTGAGAATGTCGGTCTCTTCCTCGTTGAAACGTTCGCTCAGGAAGTACTGGTAGTTGTCGCGGGCGGGGTCGTTCAGCGGGGAGTGTGGGTCGGCCAGCATGCGGTTGAGCGCCGTACCTGAGAGTTTGGCACGGAGCCCGGCGACAAATTCCTGATAAGAGGAGAAGCCGGCTTCGTCGTCGTCGGAGAGCCCGTCGAGACCCACGTCTTGCCGCACACGGGCGCCGCTGCTGTTGTCGAAGGC
>CAJLYN010000330.1 GCA_905210875.1 uncultured Bacteroides sp.
CCCCCGCCGCCACGGCTTCCGCTGCCTACACTTCCCCGCGAAGAGTTGCTGCTTCCGCTGCTGATGCTGCTTCCTCGTGATGAGCTGTTGTTATAGCTGGGAGAATAGCTTCGATTATAGCTCCGTTGGGTCTCAATTTGTCGAGTTGAATTTTGACGTTGCGACGACCGTGAAGTGTTGCCCATTCTAACTCGTTGATTCCGAGAGTTGATGATGATGCGATTGTCGTTTGAGTTGGACGGTCTTGAAACGCTTTGGTTGGGACGGCGCGAATTCCATCCACCGGGGCTGTATGAAGGTCTTGTCGATGGGTGTGGGCGGTAATCGGGACGATGTGGTGGCCGTTGTGGACGATAATGAGGATAATAGTGATGGTAATAATGGTAGTGAGGATAACTCCAACCCCATCCGAATCCGTAGTAGGGGTATCCCCAACCCCAATAGTAGGAGTGCCATCTCCACGACGGGCCCCAGTAACTGTAAGGCGACCACATGTAATCCCAGTACCATGGATTGGTCCATGTGGGGGTTACATAGGCATACGTCCCATCGACATATACGTTCCAGTCCCAGGAATTAAGGTAGTAAATATCGGTGTAGGCCGGGTCGGTGATGTGAATGGTGAATCGAGGATTGTGAAATTTACGAATGCGTTCGGCATATTCGAGATCGCTTTGCGTACCGTAGAACCCGTTCAGGTAGTAGCCCTCGTCTTCGATATACGATGTATCGTCGGACGTTGTTCCTTGGCTCGAAGAGCGCCGATTGTAAGCATCGACATCGTCCATGTTGCCCGATGTTTGAGCATCGGAAGCGATATATTCTTCGGCATAACGCCGGTTGTAGGCATCAACGTTCCAGAGGCTGTCGGGCACAAAAGTTTCGTAGTCAGTCTCGTTATTTTGAGTAGCTGCGGCAATTTTCTCGGCTTTGGCTTTGGCGGCAGCCTGCTCTTGCTGTGCACGTTCCTTTTGTTTCTTTTGTATCTCTTCTCGGGTACTGGGGCGTATGTATACATCGTCCCAATATTGCGATACAGCTGTCTCGGGCCACCAGGGAGCGACGGTCAAGACAATAGGTAATATTATTCCATATAGTTTTTTCATGACAGGGCCTCCTTTCCCTTCCTGATTTTGGAAGTTTATTATTAGATACAAAAATACAGATAAAGTTTAATGTATCAGGTAACAAAGATAATTGCAATGGACGAAAAATCGGAGAATGAATAGTAAATAAAAACGAAAAACGCCGATGTGTACCGGCGTTTTTCGTTTTTTTATGAAATCGGAGTAATGTTAATCTCTCTTGCCGGGTTTCAGGTCGGTCGAAAAAACAATCAAAGTGATGCCCCAGTAGATGAAGACAAAGGCACACACATATACCATGACAACCGATGCCATGAATGGTGCAAAGAAGAAAAACAGTGAAGCGGCCAGCAACAGAATGCCGTTGAGCAGATAGAGTTGTCGGCCTTTGTAACCCTTATCGAGCGTAACGGCAGCG
>CAJLYN010000331.1 GCA_905210875.1 uncultured Bacteroides sp.
TCGAGAAAACAGAACCCCCTGGAGTGGGGGATTAGTCAAACAAGGTATAGATAGATGGGCTATCGATTGTGGCACTCTATCGAAAGGTTTTCAGCGAAAAAATAGGATTACAAGAAACACAAAAAAAAGATTTGTTATGAATGCAAAAGTAATATCGACGGTAATGGCTTTTATCATTGCATCGACAGCAGCCCTGAGCACTCAAGCCGAAGAATTGTCTCTCAATAAGGAAAAAGGTGTTTCCATATCGTTAGGCGCCGATGTCGTAAGTTCATATATTTGGCGTGGTTCGTTCCTCGATGGAGCATCGGTACAACCCGCTATATCACTCGATGTGGCTGGCCTCTCAGTAGGTATGTGGGGTAGCACGTCGCTCACTTCATTTGCCAATTGGAGTAACTCTTATAAAGAGCTTGATCTCTATATCAGCTATGGTATCAAGGGATTCTCTGTCACGGTTACCGATTATTTCTGTGCTTCGGAAGACGATATGTATTTTCGTGGCTGGGGCGATGTTCATATTTTGGAGGGAACGGTAGGTTATGATTTCTCCGAATGTTGCAATTTCCCTCTTTCCGTAGCTTGGAATACCAACTTCGTCAATGACGACGACTATTCCACCTATATACATTTAGGATATGACTTTGCCATCAAAGGTGTCGATATGAGCGCCGGTCTCGGTGTCACACCGTGGGAGGGGGCTTATGCTTCGGACTTCAATGTAACCGATATTTCGTTGCGTGCAACCAAAACCTTCTCTTTGAAAAACTTTGAGCCTGCCATTTGGGTTGAAGGTATCTTCGCTCCGGCAGCCAACGATGCTTTTCTTGTTGTAGGATTTTCATTTTAATGAGAGAAAACAAACCTTTAAAAAGTCAGAACAATGAAAAAAATTGAAGCAATCATACGCAAGACCAAATTTGAAGATGTAAAAGATGCCTTGCTTGCTGCCGATATCGAATGGTTTTCTTATTACGATGTGCGTGGAGTGGGTAAATCACGTCAGGCACGCATCTACCGTGGTGTAATGTACGATACCAGTTCTATCGAGCGTACCATGATTTCGATAGTGGTTCGTGACAAGAATGTTGAGAAAACCGTACAGGCCATCATGAAAGCCGCACACACCGGTGAGATAGGCGACGGTCGCATCTTTGTCATGCCCATCGACGATGCCATACGCATTCGTACCTCAGAGCGTGGCGATATAGCCCTTTACAATGCCGAACAGGAAGAGTAGGGGGCTCCCGCCTCTTCACCATTGGATTGTCGTGACATGAGGTTCACGATGAGACAGAGAAACCATATTCAAAATTTTCAAAAAGCATATCTTATGGATAAATATATAAAAAGCCTGATGCGATTGTTTATGATCGTGGCAATACTGGGCATCTCGGGAATATTTTCCGATGTAGTCGCCCAAGAACCGATGGCCGAAGTTGCGGCCGAAACCCTTGTCGACACTCCCACGCTCGATAGTGGAAATACGGCTTT
>CAJLYN010000332.1 GCA_905210875.1 uncultured Bacteroides sp.
CGGGTCGGTCGGCTCGCCCGTTCCGGCCAGACGGCTGCGGCACCCCGCAACGCCTGTTGCCAGCAACACGAGTAGCAGCCACACCCATTTATTCATTCTCGACATATTTTTTCAACGAGATTTTCCGGCGCAGCAACTCCGAGTCGCCACCGGCTTCGAGAGCTTTTTTCCACCACTCCACGGCCTCGGCTTCCTGACCGGTAACGGCCAGCACATCGCCATAATGTTCATACATCTCGGCACTGGCCTCATTGGAGAGGTCGATGGCCTTTTTGAGATAAAGCCGCGCCAGCGCGTATCGGCCCTGCTTGAAGTAGACCCAGGCATAGGTATCGAGATACGTGGCATTCTCGGGATTGGCCTTTATCACTTCGCCACTCATGCGCTCGGCCTTGTCGAGGTCGCGACCCAACAGAGCCAGATAGTAGCTGTAATTGTTGAGCGCACCGTAGTTTTTCGGATTGTTTTCCAGCGCCTTGTCGTAGTAAGCAAAGGCTTCGTCGGTCATGTCGCGGCGGAAGGCAATATCGCCATAGAGCGTGTAAAACTCCGAACGCATGAGGGGGTCGGAAGCTATCTCCGGCACATCAAGGCCGGCTTGCAAGGTAGCCTCGGCCTCATCGTAGCGCCCGGCCACCAGTTGCGAAGAGGCGACAATCAGATAATAACGGCCTACGCTGGGCGACTGGGCAATAGCCCGTCGGGCCGCCTCGATGAGGGCATCGTTGTCGTTCTTCTCGACCAGTATCGAGAAGAGCCGCTGCCACAAATCTTCATCGGGAGCAATATCGATAGCCACTTCGAGCTGCTCCTGTGCCCGTGCATAGTCGCCGGTCTCAATCAATATTTCGCTGTACAGTTTCCGCAAGTCGGCATCGTTGGGATAGAGGTCGCACAAGCGGGTCATGAGGGTATCGAGCCGGGCACTGTCTTCGGCAAGAATCTGCACGACATAGGGCAGCACCGACAAACGGGTATCGACCGGGAGGTCGCTGTGAAAAAGTACCGTATCGGCCTGTTGCAAATAGGACGTCCAGTCGTCTTTCTTCCGGTAATAATTCAACAGGGAAAGATGCAAAGACTCATTTTCCGGGTCGATAGCACGCACCTGCATATAGGTGCGGTAGGCGTCGTCGTAACGTTCGCCATCGAGATAGAGGTCGCCCAGCAGAATGACATAGGCCGCATTACGCGGATTCTCGGCAATGAGGCGTTCCATCTCTTCATAACTTTGCTCTCGAGCCTGCATCAGGTGATAGATACGGGCCTTTTGCAAGATGGTGCTTTCGCTGGCACCGTACTGCTCTTCAAAACGGTTATAGGCATCGAGCGCCCGCTGCGGCTGCCCACGGAGCAGACACACCTCGGCTCTACGCATGAGTACCTCAAAGTCTGATGGACGTAATGCCAGATACATACCGTAAAGCGAATCGGCCCGGCTGTAATCGCGCACCTGCCGGGCACACTCGGCCGCCGAC
>CAJLYN010000333.1 GCA_905210875.1 uncultured Bacteroides sp.
ATTTTATTTAGGAGTTATCAACATAAGGAAGAGAGAAAATAAAACTTTTTAAGCGCTTATTCGGCTGCAATACACTACTTTTGCGGTGATGAAGAAGGCCTGTATCATTATGCTTCTGTCGCTGATTGGCCTGGGCTGCGAATGTGCCCAAGCCCAACAGTCACGATACTATCAGCGCATTACCCGCTTCGTAACCGATGCCGGCGACACAGCTACGCTCATCATACTTCGCCCGATTTATTGTTTTCCGAAAAGAACCTTCAAAAGCCAGAAGGAGAAAGAGTACTATTGGCGCAATGTGCGCGACGTGAAGAAGGTGTTACCCTATGCCAAACTGGTACACAATGCCCTGATAGAAACCTATGAATATATTCAGACCCTCCCCGAAGAGGAACGCGAAAAACACCTTAAACGCATGGAGAAGGAACTCTTCGAGGAATACAAGCCGGTGCTGAAAGATTTTACCTACAACCAGGCCAAGCTGCTGATACGTCTCATCGACCGGGAATGCAATCAGTCGTCCTACCAGCTTATAAAAGCCTTCCTGGGTGGTTTCAGAGCCTCTTTTTGGCAAACATTCGGTGCCATGTTCGGCGTGAGCCTCCGCAAGGAGTGGGAACCCGAAGGCAAAGACCGCATGCTCGAAGAGATTGTGGTATTGGTAGAGAACGGCCAACTCTGACGCTCCCTCTCCTCTATCCTGCTTTTCTCTTCCTCTACACGGTTATCAACAGCCGCATCTCTTTTTTATAATCCTTTTTCTGAAACAGACGCAGACGTTCTCTTTCTTCAAAGAGGGTGTCTGCGTCTCGAAAAATTTTTATATTCTTTTTAACTGATAATCAGCACTATATTTGTAAACAGATTACCTGAAAAGTTGTTTGAAAAAATCCCATATCACCAGCCCGGCCGTTACCGAAACATTGAGTGAATGTTTCGTTCCATACTGAGGTATTTCCAGGCAGGCATCGCACTTATCAACAACCTGCTGTTGCACGCCGTTCACTTCATTACCCAGCACCACGGCATATTTTTTTTCGGGAAATAGTTCAATAT
Organism: uncultured Bacteroides sp.; assembly: GCA_905210875.1. GTDB lineage: Bacteria > Bacteroidota > Bacteroidia > Bacteroidales > UBA11471 > Caccoplasma. The sequence goes on from CAJLYN010000333.1 coordinate 1,057, forward strand.
CGGCCAGCGACACACTCCCCTCTACCTGCTCGATAGCATAGACAAAATATCCACGAACATGCAGTTCATCAATCAGAGCAACAGTATCGGCTGCATAGTGCCATTCCACACTATCTTCGGCCCCCAGAGCCGTCTTGTGAATCTCGGGGTGAGGGGGCGTAGAGGTGATACCACAGAGATAGATGGCCGATGCCCTGAACGCATCGCTCGTGCGGAACACCGACCCTACATTGTTGAGACTGCGCACGTTATCGAGAACTATGACAAGAGGTATCTTATCGGCTGCCTTAAACTCATCTACCGATATGCGTTGCATATCGAGAACGGTTTTCTTCTTCATCTTTACGCTTCACTTACAATAATCCTTTACAAAGATAGTGAAAGGCGAGAGCAGAGGCAAAGAGAAAACGAAGTTTTCAT
>CAJLYN010000334.1 GCA_905210875.1 uncultured Bacteroides sp.
TACTTTTAGGCCTCATTACTTTTCTTAAAAACACCATGAAAAAACTCTGCTCTATCATTGCGGGCGTGCTGTTGGCCCTCCCGATAACCGCACAAATGCCCGAACGTACCCCCGAGAATGTCGCCAAATACAAGGAGATATGCCGCAAACACATCTACAAAGACATGAAAGGCATGTACCGCGAAGCGGGGGGCGCACTGAAATATCCTTTCCTTGCCCCCGGGAGCAACCAGTATCTGGATATGCTGTGGGACTGGGACTCGTGGCTGAGCAACATTGCCCTGCGGCAGATTCTGCTCGAAAACGGCACCGAGAAAGACCGCCGCGAAGCACTCAAATATGAGCAGGGGTGCGTACTCAACTCACTGAGTTACGGCGGCATGGACGGCTGGATTCCCATCTGGATCGAACGCAACGCCCCCAGCCGCGAAGAGATGCTCAAAACCCGCAACCCCTGAAAAAGCAACATGCACAAACCGACTCTAGCCCAGCACGCCGCCTTCATTGTCCGCAACATGAACGGCGACGCCGAATGGCTGCGAGACGACTTCTATGCCTTGCAGGCCTTTGTATCGAAATATCTCAACTTCCATCGCCACAAGGCCACCGGACTGATGTATTGGGAAACCGACGAAGCCATCGGCGTAGACAACGACCCCAGCACTTTCTACCGGCCGCACGAAAGTTCGGGCTCCATCTTCCTGAATGCCCTCATGTACAAGGAGCTTCTGGCCATGGAATACCTGGCCGACTGTCTGAATCTGCCCGACATCGCCCGACGTTTTGCCCAAGAGGCCGAGACCCTGAAAAATAATATCAGGGAACATTGCTGGGACCGCCGCGACGGCTTCTATTACAGCGTCGACCTGAACCTGCTTCCCGTGGAAAAACCCGACATCGAATCGCTGCAACCGGGAGCCCTCTACCTCCACGTGGGGCAACCTCGCACATACGACTGCCTGATACAGCGCCTAAGTGTATGGAGCGGTTTCATGGCAATGTGGGCCGACATAGCCACCCCCGAACAGGCCGAGGTGATGGTACAGCGCCACTATCACGACACGTTGTCGTACAATGCACCGGCCGGTATCCGCACCCTCTCACCGCTCGAAAAGATGTACGATACCCGCGCCAGCGGTAACCCCTCGTCATGGCAAGGGCCGGTGTGGATAAATGTCAATTACCTGGTATTCAAAGGTCTTGTGCGCTACGGCTATACCGAGGAAGCCAAAGAATTGGCCGAAAAGACTATCCTGCTGCTGGGACGCGACTACGAGCGTTTTGGTGCCCTGCACGAATATTACCTGCCCGACAACGGTGAGCCGGTACTGAACAAAGGGTTCCAGAACTGGAATCTCCTCGTTCTGAACATGGCGGCATGGCTCGACGGGAAAGAGGTTGTCTCAGAATTTTAATTTTCCCCACTACTT
>CAJLYN010000335.1 GCA_905210875.1 uncultured Bacteroides sp.
GGGGTCGAGCCGGGCCGGCGCACATCCCTGCACCACCAGACGGTCGGGTGCGGGAGCCTCGATTTCATGCCGCAACGGCGAGGAGAATGCAATACGCAACGAAAGCGCCCCCTTTTCCGATGCGGTAAGTTTCAAGACCAGGGCCTTGTCGGGGAAAGAGACAAAAGCCTCCCGCCGGTAGGTAACGCCGGCCACCGTAAAACGGGTAGAGGTTATCGCCTCGGAAATATCCAGTTCGCGATAATAGTCGACAGCAGCCGAGCGGTGCCGCAAATGCCGCTTACGTTCTGCGGCAGGTAGGATATGCGCAAATCGCCCAATGGCAGATAACTGGCGCTATACGGGCCCTGCATGGCCCTGCACAATCGCGACACGGCCGAAAAGTTGCCCGTAAACAGAACTTCACGCACAGCCGGCAGGTATTGGGGCGACTCCACATTCAGGCTGTCCTTGCGAGGGCCACCCGACCAGAGCGACGACTCATTGAGCTGTATCAGCTCTTCGCTCACACCGCCATAGACCATCGCCCCTATATGTCCGTTACCCAACGGCAAGGCCTCGACCCACTCTCCGGCGGGCTTGTCGTACCACAACTTCAACGGCTCCTGCGCCCCGACCGGCAGGGACAAAGAGAGAAACAGACACCACAACAGCGTGCCACGCCATACGACGGGAAGCCACGCTTTTTCTGAGAATAAAAACAAGGAGAATGCTTTTCTTTTCATGGTACCATACAAAGATGCGGACAGGGAACAAAGATAATATTTAATATGTAAGCCTCCAATAACAACGGCTTCTCCCTACAAAGATAGCAAAGGATTTGGGGTTCTCGATTTTTTTAGCCAATATTGCAAAAAATAGACCGACACACGATGACCTTACACATTCTCAACCGGGAAAACTCTCTGCTGGAAGTTTTTCTCTCCGAAATCCGCAACATCGAGATACAGCACGACCGCATGCGTTTCCGCCGAAACCTGGAAAGAGTGGGCGAAATCATGGCTTACGAAATAAGCAAAACCTTTGCCTACGCTCCCCACACCATAGAAACCCCCATCAATCCCATCGACGTGCAGTTACCGGCACAGGATATTGTCATCGCCACCATCTTGCGGGCCGGGCTGCCGTTCCACCATGGATTCCTCAACTACTTCGACCGGGCCGAGAACGCCTTCATATCGGCTCGCCGCGCCTATAACCGTGCCGAAGAGACGATGGAGGTGCGTTTCGACTCCATCTATACCCCCCGGCTCGAAGGGAAGATACTTTTCCTGGTCGACCCCATGCTGGCCACCGGTGCGTCGCTGGCCGTCGCCTACCGCGAACTGATAGCACAAGGAGGCACACCTGCGCACACCCACATAGCCTCGGTGATTGCCAGCCGGCC
>CAJLYN010000336.1 GCA_905210875.1 uncultured Bacteroides sp.
AGAGAGTTTGGGCGATTGGCTGAAAAAAGAAAAAATTGCAGGTATCACCGGCATCGACACGCGCGCACTTACCAAATTGCTTCGCGAAAAAGGGAGCATGAAAGGCAAAATCGTTTTTGAGGACGAAAACGAAATCGACTTTGTCGACCCCAACCTCATCAACCAGGTAGCTCGTGTGAGTTGCCGCGAAGTCATCACCTACGGCAATGGAAAGAAACGGGTCGTACTTGTCGACTGCGGCGTGAAACACAATATCATTCGCTGCCTACTCAAACGCGACGTTACCGTAATACGGGTGCCTTGGGACTACGACTTCAACACCATCGAATACGACGGGCTCTTCATCTCAAACGGTCCCGGCGACCCCGATATGTGCGACATCACCGTAGGGCATATCCGTGAAGCGATGAAGAAAGAGAAACCCATCTTCGGCATCTGCATGGGCAACCAACTCCTGGCCAAAGCCGGTGGAGCCAAAACCTTCAAGCTCAAATACGGACACCGCAGCCACAACCAACCCGTGCGCCTGGTAGGCACCAACAAATGCTTCATCACCTCGCAGAACCACGGATACGCCGTCGACAACGACACGTTGAGCGACGACTGGGAACCGCTTTTCCTGAATATGAACGACGGTACCAACGAAGGCATACGCCACAAACGTCTGCCCTTCTTCTCGGCCCAGTTCCACCCCGAAGCCGCCAGCGGTCCCACCGACACCGAATTTCTGTTCGACACATTTATTGACAAGATTTAAAGCCACGCCCCTATGGATACAACCATCAAGAAAGTTCTGTTATTAGGCTCAGGAGCCTTGAAAATAGGTGAAGCCGGAGAGTTCGACTATTCGGGTTCGCAAGCCCTCAAAGCGCTGCGTGAAGAGGGCATCGAGACCGTACTCATCAACCCCAACATCGCCACGGTACAAACCTCTGAAGGGGTGGCCGACCACATCTACTTCCTCCCCGTAACCCCCTTCTTCGTAGAAAAGGTCATCGCCAAGGAGCGCCCGCAGGGCATTCTGCTCTCTTTCGGCGGACAGACGGCCCTCAACTGCGGAGTGGCTCTTTATAAAAGCGGCATACTCGAACGTTACAACGTGCAGGTACTTGGCACGCCGGTACAGGCCATCATGGACACCGAAGACCGCGAACTTTTCGTCAAGAAACTCGACGAAATAAACATCAAGACCATCAAGAGCGAAGCGGTGGAAAATATCGCCGACGCCCGCGCGGCCGCCGCACGGCTGGGCTACCCCGTCATCATACGCGCCGCCTATGCGCTGGGCGGACTGGGTAGCGGCTTCTGCGACAACGAAGAGGAGCTCGACCGGCTGGTTGAGAAAGCCTTCTCCTTCTCCCCGCAAGTGCTGGTAGAAAAGTCGC
>CAJLYN010000337.1 GCA_905210875.1 uncultured Bacteroides sp.
CTGACTTTCGTCCTGCGGAGTGCGGGCCACCTCTTTCTCAACACGACATGCAACAACTGTCGAAAGGCCGGTATCGTCGGTAATTTTCAACGCCAGTCCGCGTGGTATCTCATACAACCGCATATCGACGGGAATACACCGCTCGGCACTCTTTTTCTGCAACTGCTGTTCGAACGAGTGGTCGTAGTTGCGGTAGAGCAACGCCCCGGGTTTCACATCGCGTTTTTCAAACGGATAGACCCAATCGCCATCGACCCGATTGACACGAAATCCCTCAAAGGCTCCCTGGCGGTTCAAAAAGCAGAGGCCGTCGCCATTGTGAAGCATACGGGCATTCTCCACCTTCAAAGCCGCACCGCGCACCCCGGTTACACGCCCCACGGGAACGCCCTGCGACTTCGGCGTGTCGGGTGAGCCCAAATGCTGTTCGGAACGGCCATCAAAGAAATAGCCGGTAAAACCACGATTGAAACTCTTCTGCGGGTCGGGCGTAAAAAAGAGTTCCACCCGACCCGATGCGGCAGCGACATACTCGGGCCGACGGGCCAGTATCTCATCGAGTTGCTTTCTGTACCAGGCCGTTACGTTCTTAACATAAGAGAGGTCTTTGAGCCGCCCCTCGATTTTCAGCGACGTAACCCCGGCATCGAGCAACGCCTCCAAACGGTCGGAACGGTTCATGTCTTTGAGCGAAAGCAAATGTTTGTCGCGAATGAGCGGCCGGCCATCGGCATCGAGCAGCGTATAGGGCAGACGGCAATACTGCGCACACTCGCCTCGGTTGGCACTGCGCCCCGACAATGCACGACTCAGATAGCACTGCCCACTGTAAGAGACACACAACGCTCCATGCACAAAAACTTCCAGCTCTACCGGCACCGCATCGGCAATGGCCCGTATCTGCCGACCCGACAACTCCCGGGCCAGCACCACTCGGGAAAATCCGCTCTCATAGAGAAACCGAGTCTTTTCGACCGTCCGGTTATCGGTCTGGGTACTGGCATGAAGGGCAATGGGTGGAATGTCAAGCCGTAAAATTGCCATATCCTGAACGATAAGCGCATCGACGCCAACCCGATAAAGGTCACCGATAAGACGTTCAACGGTACGAAGTTCGTCGTCGTACAGTATCGTATTGAGAGTTACATACACACGGGCATCATATCGATGAGCAAACTCGACCAGTCGGGCAATATCGGTCACACTGTTTGCCGCGGCAGAGCGGGCTCCAAAACCGGGGCCGCCAATGTACACAGCGTCGGCACCATGCACAATAGCCTCGATGCCGATGTCGGCCGTCCGTGCGGGGGCCAGCAGTTCGA
>CAJLYN010000338.1 GCA_905210875.1 uncultured Bacteroides sp.
GGCGAGCGTCTCGGCCTCTACCTGGCGTTTGTGCCCGAAACCGTCAGCCGTCTGGGATCGACGACCTTTGAGACCTATCTCATCAACGACAGCAACTATTACCTCGACTATACCTACGCCGTCTCGGGCGAGACGGGCGAGTGGAACCTCTCTGCACGCGGCACGATAGAGCCTAACGTGCAGGTGTGTATCGAACGGTTCGGCCAGGAGTCGGTCAACCGTTTCGGCCGTGTGTCGGTGCAGGCCCTTGCCTACAAGCGGGGCAAGAGCTATACCTGCAAGGAGCCGGTGTCGGCACTCCTGCGCATCGACCCGGTGAAGTTTTACAAGCTCCACACCTTCGGGTCCAACGAATTCTTTGACGAAAAGGCCTGGGTGCTGCCTCTTGTCGAGGGCGACCTGCCTGTGGCCGAGATTCCCGTCGATGCCAAGGCGCTCGAAAAGGCTATGCACGAGAAGAACACGCCGCCCCGACCGGCCAAGGTTTCCCGCCCCAAGGCGCCCAAGGAGGGGCCCGTCGAGGTCGACCTGCATATACACGAACTGGTCGATACCACGGCCGGAATGAACAACGCCGATATGTTGCAATTGCAGTTGCAGACCTTCCGCGACACACTCGACCGTTACAAGGGGGAGAAGGGCCGCAAAATCATCTTCATTCACGGCAAGGGCGACGGCGTGCTGCGTCGCGCCATTCTCGAAGAGTTGCAACGCAAATACAAGAGCTACGAGTATCAGGACGCCTCGTTCAGGGAGTATGGCTTCGGTGCCACGCAGGTAACGATAAGCTGAGGCGGGATTCCCGTGCGCACCTGTGCTGCCACGGCTGTGGTTGAGCTTCGGCTGTGAGCCGCAGGAGCGGTGTCGCAACATGTTGTCCCCGACCAAAAACTTTCTGCCCGGCGAGACCCGAAAAACGTCGGAATGTCGTATCTTTGTACATTCATCTTACATATCAAAAAATAATGGCAACAAAACCCTCCATACCCAAAGGAACCAGAGACTTTTCGCCCGAAGAGATGGCGAAACGCAACTATATTTTCAATACCATACGCGAGGTGTTCCACCTGTTTGGTTTTCAGCAGATTGAAACCCCTGCCATGGAAAACCTCTCGACCCTCATGGGCAAGTACGGCGAAGAAGGCGACAAGTTGCTCTTCAAGGTGCTGAATTCGGGCGACTTTCTCGCCGACCTCTCCGATGAAGAGTTGACCGGCCGTCAGACAACCCGCCTGGCGTCGAAACTTTGCGAGAAAGGGCTGCGCTATGACCTGACAGTGCCCTTTGCCCGTTTCGTGGTGATGCA
>CAJLYN010000339.1 GCA_905210875.1 uncultured Bacteroides sp.
TGTTTTCCGACGCCAACCGGAACCTTTCTCTGCAACGGATAGAGATAGAACGCGAGCGGTTGCGCAACGAAGTGGGCCTGGCCTACCAGATATACAGCCAGGTGGCCACCCAGTTGCAGATGACACGAGCCAAGATACAGGAGACCAAACCCTGCTTCATTGTGTTGGAACCCCCAACGGTCCCTCTCCTACCTTCGGGAACAGGTCGTAAAACAATTCTCATAGCTTTTGTTTTTGTTGCTGTTGTATTGACGGCAGGCTGGGAAACTCCTTGGCGAAGATTTAGTAAAGAATTTAAAAAAAACATTCTAAAAGAACATTTATAAATCATTTATTTATAGGCATATATCACAAATCATGTCGACCGCATCGCGTGTAGCAAAAAATACGGGCTATCTCTATGCCAAGATGGGTATTACCATGTTCATCTCGCTCTATACGACCCGACTTGTACTCAACAGTTTGGGCGATGTCGATTTCGGTATTTTCAATATTGTGGGTGGTGCCATTGCCATGCTTGGATTCTTAAATGCTGCTATGGCTGGAGCAACCCAACGATTTATGTCATATAGCGAAGGTGAGGGTAATAAGGAGAAACAGAAGCAGATATTCAACATCAGCATTGTATTGCACACGGCCATTTCTCTCCTTGTGGGAGTGGTTTTGTTGGTGGTCGGTTATTTTTTCTTTCATGGCATACTGAATATCCCACCCGATCGCCAGTTCGCAGCAAAGGTAGTTTACGGCAGTCTTATTGTCAGTACCATGTTCACTGTAATGAACGTACCTTACGATGCCATGCTCAATGCCCACGAAAATATGCGGTACTACGCCATTGTGGGCATTATAGAGTCTCTGCTCAAACTGGCTGTGGCGTTTGCTGTCGTATATACCACCAGCGACAAACTCATCGTTTACGGCATGCTCATGGCCGTCATGCCTCTCATTACCCTTACCATTATGCGGGTCTATTGCCATAGACGATATGAAGAGTGTATATGGGCTCCCCGCCGCTATTTCGACCACGGACTGATGAGAGAGATGACTGGATTTGCCGGATGGAATTTTGTCAGTACAACTTTAGCCATGGTTGGCTATTATGGACAGGGAATCGTTCTAAATTATTTTTTTGGACCGTTATTAAATGCGGCATACGGTATCGTAACTCAACTGAACGGACAATTGCTGGTTCTATCAAACAATATGTTGAAGGCCTTGAATCCTGTAATCGTTAAAAATGAGGGCGCAAAAAACCGTCATAAAATGCTGGATATCTCTTTGTTCGGAAATAAACTTTCCTTTTTT
>CAJLYN010000340.1 GCA_905210875.1 uncultured Bacteroides sp.
CCACTCCGTAATCGGTGCGTCGCAGGTCGATGTCGCGGCGGTTGTCCATAAAGCCGCTGCCGTTTGAGACCACGGTAACATCGTGCCCCAAGGTGCGTAACCCCTCGGCCAGGGTCCAGTGCAGGTTGCTGGCTTCGCCCAGCAGGAGTATCTTCATCTTTTGCGGCAGTGTTTGAGGTAATAGACTATTCCGCTCCAACTCTGGAACAGCAGGGTGAAAAAGCCGGCTTTGCGGCGGCAGGCTCCCGTGAGGGCGAATTTGGGCATGCGCAGCCAGGCGCTGGCTCCGTAGATATGATAATTGACCGCGCCCTTGGCCCGCATCACCCCCTTGTCGGAGTAGGTGCGGAGGCCGGTACTTTCGTAGGGATAATCGACAATGTCACAGGGGAAAAAACATACCCTCAGCCCGGCTTTCATGGCGTCGTGTATCCACACCTCTTCCTCACCGCAAAGCAGGAAATCGCTGCCCAGCCCGAAGTGCTCGTCGAAGCGGATTGCCCGCAGGCGGTCGGGCCGGAAAGCTATCTCGATGGAACTGGGAGAGTAGCCCTTGGGACGTTTCTCGTACGGACAGACTGTGGAGGGATACCGCTTGGTCGAGACCCTTCCTTCCCCGTTTATTCTGAATAGGGCAATATCGGTGTGTGGCGACTCCTTGAAGGTGGCGAAGATGCGGTCGATATATTCCTCCCGGTACCGGCAGTCGTCGTCGGCAATCAGGGCTATGTCGGCCGATGAGGCGTCGAGACAGTGGTTGCGGTTGCGGCTCAGCCCTTTCCCTTCGAGGAGAATCACCCTTACGTCGGGCCGTTGCCGCAGCACGTCGGGAATGTGGTCGAGAAAGGCCTGGTCGGTGTATTGCATCGAGACGATATACGACACGTCGGGACGGAAGGGCAGCAGCATGTCGGGAATGCGGCTTATCCTTTCGTTATAGGTGCATATCAGAATATCGAGTTTCATCGCCGGAGAGTAATTCCTGGCAAATATAGTTTTTTCAATCGGAATATCTGCGTATATTTCGGACGAAAACGGCCGTGGCTGTGGGGGGTGTACCTCTCCGGAAAATAAATCGGCCTGCTGACCGTTGGAAAAAGAGATGGAAGCAACGATTGTCATACCCGTGTACAACAGAGAGCGGCTCCTGCCGCGCACGCTGGCTTCGGTGGCGGCACAGACCTACCGCCCGCTGCACGTGATTCTGGTCGACAATGGCTCGACCGACCGTTCGTCGGCTTTGCTCGACGATTTTGCCCGGCGGCAGTCGGCTCCCGACTTCCGGGTGACGGT
>CAJLYN010000341.1 GCA_905210875.1 uncultured Bacteroides sp.
CGCACCTTCACACCGCAAACGGCACAGGCTCTGACCGACATCATGAACGAGTATTACTACCTGGCCAACATACGGCGCCCCGAATTCATGGGGTGGAGTCGCGAAGAAGAGTACAGCAAAATCAAAGGTGGCAAGACTCCGGTCATCGACACCGAATTTTCTCCGAAAGAGATTGCCGAACGCATCGACCGCTACCGAAAATTGGAGAAACAGGTAAAATCTGTCAAAAATCAGATTCCCAAAGAATTGCATGATGCATTTTTTCAACTTGTCGAATACCCTGTATCGGGCGCAGCCCTTATGAACTACAAATGGCTGTACGCACAAATGGCTCGTAACGCAACAACACTCGACGATGCCCGTCGGTATGAAACGGCAAGTATCAACGCCTACAACGCCATAGCAGCTCTCGACCGGCACTACAACTTCGACATGAACAAAGGGAAGTGGAATGGCATCATCAGCATGAAAAACAACCGGCTCGTCTTCGAAAAATTTGAATTACCCGCAGACTTCTCGCCACGCGACACCCCCGTTTTACACCCCGAAAAAGACGATGTCGTCGCGCGCGATGCCGCCGACCACAACGGAAAACGCCCCCGCGAGGCCTACTGCGTCGAAGGGTTGGGTTACAGCCGGCAAGCTATCGTACTCCCAGCCGGAAAGACACTTACCTATCAATTTGACTGTCAGAGAGAAGGCGAAGTTGCCGTGTGGGTGTCGCTCCTACCTACACATCCGGTAAACGGAGGCGACCTGCGGTATGAAATTTCTGTCGACGGCGATACCCCGCAAGTGGTATCGTTCAAGACGGTCGGCCGTTCGGAACAGTGGAAAATCAACGTTCTACGCAACCTCTCCCTCCAATCGACACGCCACACACTGGACCGACGGTCGAGCCACGAAGTACGGCTGACGGCTCTTGACGAGGGAGTAGTTATCGACCAACTCATGCTCGACTTTGAACCCGATGTTCCGTTCTACCGTATTCCCGAAGCTGAGAAACCGGAATAAAACAAACAAGATATCGCAGAAATTTACAACCAACATCTCACTGATTAATAAACACATAAATACAAAATACTATTCCATAAAAACAACAAGGAGTTGTGGCGAAATTTTTACCACAACCCCTTGCCGACATTCAAGAAGCACCTATCTCGGAGCATCGAAAAGACTCGCGATTCGCACCGGGAGAAAGAAACTCCTATCGGAATACGCACGAGTCAATCACCGACGAGAACTGCCCGAGAATTACTTCACCCGCTTTAAAACGTGGGCA
>CAJLYN010000342.1 GCA_905210875.1 uncultured Bacteroides sp.
GGACGATCTGGCCTACCGGCGAGCAGGAGCAGCTGTCGCTCGATGTGTTGGCCGACCGGTTGAAAAATTAGTCTACGTCATGAACAGCGAAATATACATCACTCCGGCTACCGAAGCCGATATTCCTCTGCTGCGAGACATGGCACGTGCCACGTTCTATCCCACCTACCGCACGATACTCTCGCCTGAGCAGCTCGACTATATGTACGACTGGATGTATTCCGAGACGAGCCTGCAAAATCAGATGCGCGAAGGGCATCGTTTTTTCATTGCCCGAGACCGTGCGACGGAGAGCCCGTTGGGCTATGTCTCCATCGAGCCACAGGGCGAAAGACTGGTGCATCTGCAAAAAATCTATGTCTGTCCCGAGCAGCAGGGGCGGCATGTGGGTCGAGCGTTGATAGAACGGGCCTTTGAAGAGGCTCGGGGTCTCTTCCCCGACCGGCACGGACGGGTCGAGCTCAATGTCAACCGCCAGAATCCGGCGCTGGCTTTTTATCAACACATGGGTATGCACATCGCGTCGAGCGGCGATTTCGACATCGGTAACGGTTATTTCATGAACGACTATATCATGGCCATTGATTTCTGATGGGGGCGACCCTTTACCCGACTATAAAGTGAGCGGGGTATCACCGATTGTGATACCCCGCTCGCTACGTTTATATCGATTTGCCCGAAGAGAGCCGGTGGTCGAGGCGGGCCAGATAGCCCAGCTTGTAGAGGTCAAAGAGCCGTAGCCGGGGGTGCTGCCCCAGCAGGTTGCGGCGTAACGCTCCGCCGAACAGCGCGAAAAACAACCTCACGGCCGGTTGCAAACCGGCCCGTTTGAGCCGTTGCTGTATGTCGAGAATGCGCACATGACGTCCCATGAGATGCTGGTAGCGGCGGGCATTAGTCAGTCCTATCTCGGTCTTTTTCAGGAAAGTATCGCTGCTGTCGGTAATGTCGTGGAACACCGGGTTGTCGATGTAGCGCAGGGCGATGCCCCCGGCTTGAAGTTCTTTGCCGAAGAGGGTGTCTTCGTAACCATAGGAGGTGATTTCCTCACAATATCTGACGCGATTGAATATGGCACGGGGTATGAGACAACTGAATCCCGGGAAATGAGCGTAGGGGTTGCGGTTACACTCCTTGGCTGTGTGTTCTTCTCGGCTCCTGGCGTAGACATAGCGCAGGTTGCTCATGGCTTCGATCAGCGCGTCGGTGGCCGCGTCGATGTCGTCCTGCCACGCGTTGCCGCTGGCCAGCAGTTCTTCGCCTTTGGCCAGAGCATCCA
>CAJLYN010000343.1 GCA_905210875.1 uncultured Bacteroides sp.
CCTTTGAATAAACAATCTTTTTACCTTTGACAGGCATACTTCCGGCCCGAAGGCCTTTGCTTGCAGAGCCGCGTTGCCTGTCGATCGGCGACCCTTGGGCTGTTTGAGTTGAAAAATGCTCGTTTTGCAGGGTCAGGAGGAAATCGCCTGACCACTACCTCGTTTAGTAATTGTTTTTCTTACGTTCGAAGTAAGCTTTCGGGTGTTGGCATGCCGGGCACATTTCGGGGGCTTTCTTCCCTTTGTGTATGTATCCGCAGTTGCGGCATTGCCACTCTATCTCTTCTTCGTCGGCAAATACAGTGCCGTCGACCATGCGTTGGTAGAGTTTGAGGTAGCGTTCTTCATGACCTGCCTCTACGGTAGCTATGCGGCGCCAGGTTTCGGCAATCTGCGGAAAGCCTTCTTCGTCGGCCACTTTGGCAAATTCGGGATAGAGTTCGCTCCACTCTTCGTTCTCTCCGGCGGCAGCTGCTTTCAGATTTTCGATAGTAGTCGAGAGAATACCTGCCGGGAAGGAAGCTGTAATTTCAACCATACCGCCTTCGAGGAATTTGAAGAATCTCTTGGCGTGTTCTTTTTCCTGTTCGGCCGTTTCGTTGAAGATGGCGGCAATCTGTTCGTAGCCCTCTTTCTTGGCGATGCTGGCAAAATATACGTAACGGCCTCTGGCCTGTGATTCTCCTGCAAACGATTTCAGCAGGTTCTGTTCGGTCTTTGTACCTTTGATGCTTTTCATAACAGTAAGTGTTTGGGTGAGTAATAATTTCTATTTTTCGGTATTGTAATGTCCTATGAGTTGTATTTTTATGTCTTGCAACTCAAAGTTTTTAAGGGTTTCAATGCCTTTTATATGTTTGCGTATCAGTTCAGAAAGTCCACTCTCTTCGATATCGCTGATACAGTGAGTGCGATTGTCATATAGGTGATGATGGGGGTGCGTATCGGCATCGAAATACATTTTATTGTCCAAGGTGAAAACTTTTTCTATCAGCCCCGATGTCACCAATTTTTCGAGGGTGTTGTAGACCGTCGCCACGGTTATGGCGGGTGTCAGTTTATGCACCTGTTCCCATACCTCCTCGGCCGTCGGGTGATGCAATTCACACAAAACCCGGTAGACGCTCATGCGTTGTGGAGTGAGCCGCAGCCCCTTTTCTCTGAACTTCCTTATGATGTCGTTGTCGCTCATCGGTCAATTTCTTTCTGCAAATATATTAGAATAATTCTAATGTAAAAAATATTATAA
>CAJLYN010000344.1 GCA_905210875.1 uncultured Bacteroides sp.
TTCATAGAAATCGGCAAAAGCCGGAATGCTGTCGAAGTAGGCTAAATGCACATATTCATCGCCCACGGAGGGTATGCGCGCTTTTACCAGAACGTTGTTGAGGCTGCGCGGTGAGTAGAACCTTGCATGCAACTGTCCATCACTGGTTACAGAGAGTTGCAGCGGACGTGATGTGTTGAAGTTGCGGAGACTCTTGTCGGTATACAGGGTGTGCGGTTCATCGTCTTGCAGAATGTAGCCGTGTTGTCCTTCGGCATACGCCTGGCCGGTAATAAACATTGTTCCCATTTCATCGTCGGGGTGTACAACGTTTATCTCTATGCGGCCGATGTGGTTTTCCTCGACCTTGTTTAACTCAAAGGTGTAGGTGCGTTTTGTCGTGTGTCCCCGATAGTCCCGGGTGTGTTGGGTGGCACTTCCCATTATCGGGTTCTCTGCAATCGTCGGCATAAACAGATATTCGGTCTGTCCCGACATATCCAGAACCCTCATCTCGCCATTGCTTTCGCCCGAAAAAGTGCCCTCGCCCGAAATCTGCGTGTAGAACCGGCTCGTGTGTAATGTAACCGTATTTGTGGTGAGGGCTGTTTTTACATAGGGATTATTGTACGAGAAGACAAAATCCACTCTTCCCACTATGCGGCGTTGAACGACGTCCTCGGCAATCTCTGCCACCAGTTCATACCCGAGCGAGGTGGAAACCTTGCTTACCGTAAATGGGGTTGCCGAATAGAAATATTCACATTCCAGGGGTTTGGCCAGTTCGGCGGGAAACGAAAGCCATACGTCTGATGCATGGGCGATTCTGTTTATCGTCGCTTTGTCGGCCGAGATGTCGCCTTTCACGCCCAGAATAAGTATGCGGTAAGAGCCCTCATGCAGGCCTTCCAGCCGCATATTCGACGTAGACTTGTCATAGATGCCTTTCACCCCTTCGACCTTATACCCCTCTTCGTCGACTACGACAAACTCTACCTTGTCGTAGTTGGAGAGGCTTTGTCTTGTCATTTTGCCCGAAGAGGGTAAAACCGCTTCTTCCCGAGCCCCTCCCTTTAAACCTTCGCTCGGTACTTCCGAGGCATATCCCTCGTGTACCAGCCGGAACGAAATGCCGGTGAACCCGTTCTCGGAGGGAACAGTGTCCAGATAATCATCTTTTACACATGCAGGAAGGAGTACGATTATACTTATCAGAAAGAGATAAATTGTATGTCTCATTTTTATAAATATATT
>CAJLYN010000345.1 GCA_905210875.1 uncultured Bacteroides sp.
CCACGGTAGCCGAGAACGACAAGCAGCGTCAGGTTATCAACCTGCTCATCGACTACTACCGCACGGGCGACCTCAAAACGTTTGACCAATACTCGATACAGTGGGTTACCGACCTCGACTCGCGCATCGACTTCGTCAACGGATTTATCGAAGTCTACGGCGACCCCATCGGACTGAAAGGCAGCTGGGAATCGATTGTCAACTTCAAAGACCTTGAAGCCTCGCACCGCACCGAAATCATCAGTGCCAACGCCCAGTGGTTTGAAGACAACTCTCCCACCGACACGGCCTTCAAGAAAGAAGAGGTCAAAGGTGTATCGGCCAAAGTCATCACCGCCGCTATTCTCGCCGGCGACTGCTACCCGTCGACACCCATCGGTATCAACCTTCCCAACGCCGACTGGATACGCCACCTGCACGGTTCAAAATCGGTAACCATCGAAAACATTACATCGGCCTACGACAAAGCTGCACAGGGCAACGGCTTCAACCAGGAATTCATGTGGAGCGACACCGAGCGGAAACTGGTCGAAAAATATGGTTTCCTGGTCGATAACCTCCACACCGACCTGCACGAATGTCTCGGACACGGATCGGGCAAACTGCTCCCCGGCACCGACCCCGACGCCATGCGCTCATACAGCTCGACACTCGAAGAGACCCGCGCCGACCTCTTCGCCCTCTACTTCCTGGCCGATGAGAAACTCATCGAGCTGGGCCTCCTGCCCGATGCCGAAGCCTATAAAGCTGAATATTATCGTTACATGATGAACGGCCTGATGACACAGCTCACCCGCATCGTTCCCGGCAAGAACATCGAGGAATCGCACATGCGCAACCGCCAGCTCATTGCCCGCTGGATTATGGAGAAGGGAGCCGACGACAAGGTTCTCGAACTGAAAAAACGCGACGGCAAGACCTACGTTGTGGTCAACGACTACGAAAAGATGCGCACACTCATCGGCGAACTGCTGGCCGAGGTACAACGCATCAAATCGACCGGCGACTATGAAGCCGGGAAAAATCTCGTTGAGACCTACGGTGTGAAAGTCGACCCCGAACTGCACGCCGAAGTACTCGACCGCTACACCCACCTGGGCATCAAACCCTACAAAGGCTTTGTCAACCCCGTCTATACCCCCGTCTACGACAACGAGGGTAACATCACCGACATCACCGTATCGTACAACGAGGGCTATGCCGAGCAGATGCTCCGCTAC
>CAJLYN010000346.1 GCA_905210875.1 uncultured Bacteroides sp.
GGGCTTGTCTTCTTTACGTACCAGGTTCTCCACAATATCGCTGTCGACTCTTACGAAACGGCATTTCTCCAATTTCTGTTCAAGCATACCGATAAAGTGTACATCCAACTGTCCATCCATCATCAATACGCTGTAACCTTTGTTCTTGGCTGCCTCGATATAATTATATTGAGCAACTTTGTCGGTAGCGTAGATATAGATAAGCATTTTATCTTTATCGGTCTGTTCGGCCTCTATAAGTGCTTTGTATTCATCGAATGTGTAGTATTTGTTGTCGGTGTCTTTAAACAACGCAAATTTCTGAGCTTTCTCGTAGAACTTGTCGTCGGAAAGCATACCATATTCGATGAAGAGTTTGATGTCGTCCCACTTTTCTTCAAACTGCTTACGGTCGTTGTTGAAAATCTCTTGCAGACGATCGGCCACCTTTTTCGTGATATAGGTCGATATCTTCTTGACATTGGCATCGCTCTGCAAGTACGACCGGGAAACGTTCAGAGGAATGTCGGGCGAGTCGATGACACCTTGCAGCAGCATGAGGAAGTCGGGTACGATGTTTTCGACAGAATCGGTTACGAATACCTGATTGCAATAAAGTTGTATGCGATTCTTGTTTATGTCGAAATTGGTCCTAATCTTGGGGAAATAGAGAATGCCGGTCAACTTGAAAGGATAGTCTACATTGAGATGTATCCAGAAGAGGGGTTCGTCCATGGTCGGGTACAATTCATGGTAGAACTTACGGTAGTCTTCATCGGTGAGGTCGGCCGGTTTCTTGGTCCATGCCGGCGTGGTGTCGTTGATGACCTTGTCTTTATCGGTATCGACATATTTGCCGTCTTTCCATTCCTGTTCCTTGCCAAAGACAACAGGTATGGGCAGGAAACGACAATATTTTTTGAGCAATGTCTCTATTTCGCCGCTTTCGAGGAAATTCTTGTTTTCGTCGTCGATGTAAAGAACAATATCGGTTCCCCGTTCGGGTTTGTCGATGTTTTCCATCGTGTACTCAGGCGAACCGTCACAACTCCACATCACGGCCGGAGCCCCTTCCTGATAAGAGCGGGTGCGTATTTCAACCTTTTTAGATACCATGAAGGAGGAGTAGAATCCCAGTCCGAAGTGGCCGATAATGGCATTGGCATCGTTCTTGTATTTTTCAAGAAATTCTTCCGCACCCGAAAAGGCAATCTGGT
>CAJLYN010000347.1 GCA_905210875.1 uncultured Bacteroides sp.
GTCCCGACGAAGTCATGTATATGGGCGACGACATTCCCGACTACGAGGTCATGCAACGCGTGGGACTGCCCTGCTGTCCCGCCGACGCAGCTCCCGAAATAAAATCGATAGCCACCTACATATCGCCTCGCAACGGCGGTTACGGCTGCGGACGCGACGTGATAGAACAGGTGATGAAAGCCCAGGGCAAATGGTTCGGCGAAGAGGCTTTCGGTTGGTAAAACATGAAACAGATATGGATTTTCTGAAAAACTACGACATCATACTGGCCAGCAACTCGCCCCGACGCAAAGAGCTGCTGGCGGGGCTTGACATACCCTATCGGGTGTGTGTACTGCCCGACATCGACGAGAGCTACCCCGACACCCTGCGGGGCGAAGAGATTCCGCTCTACATCTCCCGACAGAAAGCGGCGGCTCACGCCGGCCTGCTGGACGAACATACCCTGCTCATCACAGCCGATACCATTGTATGGCTCGGCGAGCGGGTCTATGGCAAACCGCACGACAAGGCCGAAGCCCGGGCCATGCTGCACGACCTGTCTGGACAAACCCACACGGTCATCACCGGAGTAACCCTCCTCTCCCGCCAAAAGAGCCTCTCTTTCGCCACCTCAACCGAAGTGTCGTTTGCCCCGCTCACCGACGAAGAAATCGATTATTATGTAGAGAAATACGCGCCGCTCGACAAGGCTGGCGCATACGGCATACAGGAGTGGATAGGCTATGTGGGTGTTACGGGCATACGGGGCTCCTACTACAATGTCATGGGGCTGCCCATTCAGCGGCTCTATCAGGAGCTGAAAAAGTTTCAGACACCGTCGCCCTCAACCGACGGCCACACCTCGACCGACGCCCGGTAGCGGGTATCGGGACCGATGGGGTTGAGCGACAGATAGCCGCTTGTCAGCCGCGTACCGTCGATGCTCAGGGGAGCCTCGGCCTGCCTACGGCGATGGTCGGCAAGAAGTTGTCCGGCATCAGGGAAATAGTCTACCCGATAGAGACCTTCGCTCCCGGCCGCCACATAACGGTCATAAAAAAGGCGCGACACCATTCCCATGTTCATGCGCAGATTTATCTCGACACACGGGTGCAGAGCCCAGGTGCCGGCGTGCCGGTATATCATCATGTCGACCCCGAAATATCCCCGGTAAACCGAAGCCAGACGCCGGGTAAAGAAAGTTTCGAGACA
>CAJLYN010000348.1 GCA_905210875.1 uncultured Bacteroides sp.
GACGGTTGGCACCGTGGTCGGAGAAGTTGGCCTCGCCGATGGCGAAGAGGCCGGGTATGGAGGTGCTCAGTTCGTAATCGACCCAGATACCACCCATGGTGTAGTGGATAGCGGGGTAGATTTTCATAGGCGTCTTATAGGGGTTCTCGTCGACGATTTTCTCGTACATCTGGAAGAGGTTGCCGTAGCGGGCGCGGACAACGTCTTCGCCGAGGCGTTCGATGGCCGAGGCAAAGTCGAGGGACACGGCCAGACCTGTCGAGCCGATGCCGTAGCCGGCGTCGCAACGCTCTTTGGCGGCGCGGGAGGCCACGTCGCGGGGCACGAGGTTACCGAAGGCCGGATAGCGGCGCTCCAAGTAGTAGTCGCGGTCTTCTTCTTTGATGTCGGTGGGTTTCAGTTTGCCGGCGCGGATGGCTTCGGCGTCTTCTTTTTTCTTGGGCACCCAGATGCGGCCGTCGTTACGGAGCGACTCCGACATGAGGGTGAGTTTCGACTGGAACTCGCCGTGTACGGGAATACAGGTCGGGTGAATCTGTGCGAAGGCGGGGTTGGCAAAGTAGGCACCTTTGCGATAGCACTGCATGGCAGCCGAGCCGTTCGAGCCCATGGCGTTGGTCGAGAGGAAGAAGGTACGGCCGTAACCGCCGGTGGCGATGACTACGGCGTGGGCGGCATAGCGCTCTATCTTACCGGTGATGAGGTTACGGGCGATGATACCGCGGGCGCGGCCGTCGATGATGACGAGGTCGAGCATCTCGTGGCGGGGGAAGAGTTTCACGGTGCCTTTCTTTACCTGGCGGCTCAGGGCCGAGTAGGCGCCGAGCAGCAGTTGCTGGCCGGTCTGTCCTTTGGCGTAGAAGGTACGCGATACCTGGGCACCGCCGAAAGAACGGTTGTCGAGCAGTCCGCCGTATTCACGGGCGAAAGGTACGCCTTGTGCCACACACTGGTCGATGATGGAGTTGGACACTTCGGCCAGACGGTAAACGTTGGCTTCACGGGCGCGATAGTCGCCACCCTTGATGGTGTCGTAAAAGAGGCGGTATACGCTGTCGCCGTCGTTCTGGTAGTTCTTGGCGGCATTGATACCTCCCTGTGCGGCGATGGAGTGGGCACGGCGGGGAGAGTCTTGTATGCAGAAACTGAGTACGTTGAATCCCATTTCGCCGA
>CAJLYN010000349.1 GCA_905210875.1 uncultured Bacteroides sp.
CTTACCCGCCGGACGGTACCGATGCCGAGACGGATCGAGATGCGCGCCTCTATCGCTGCGTCGGAGAGCAACAGGTTACCTTTATAAGCGCCGCGCTCATCGGTGGTAAACCATGAATAGCCGGCAAAAACGACACGGTCGCCGTCGGAATAAAACTCCATGGCCATGTCGGACTCCTTATCCCAGAAAGGTTCGCCCACCACTTCGCCCTGACGGCGGAGGACACCTTGCGTCCAGCGGGCCGTAACCAGGTCATAAACTCCGCGCGTACGGCACAACCCCTTGCCGCTACCCGACCAAGGGGCTTTGAGCATGGTGCGCTCATGCGCCGAAACAAAAAGGGCCACCGACTCTTCGTCGGAGAAGAGTGTCGGCCACTCGTCGGGAAGATCGACCGAACAGTTTTCCAAGTATTCAAACACCTCGCGGGTGCGTATGCGATGCGACCACTCCCGCTGGCACTGCAACATCGTGTCGGAAGGGAGCAGTGCCGGATTGGCCCCGTAACGCAACAACCGCTGGGCAACCTCACGGCTCCACCCCCAAGGGGTGTATCCGTCGACATCGCCGGCAAGACGCTTCGGGCTACACACCCGACACGACTGTCCCAAAAGCGCAGGAGAGACATCGAGCGACGCGGCAAAATCAGGCGCAGGCAGACACACAACATCGCCCTGCCGGGCATACCACAAAGGCAAGGTCGACAGGTCACGGGCAATGGCACGCGCCAAAGGCGGCGGGGTATAAAAGCGTCCGCCGTCGGCCAAAGCCAAATCGTTTTCGGGATTGAACAGATGGAGATGCGCCATCAGCTCAGCGTAAAGATAACTTGCCAGAACGAACGCGGCAAGGCAATATTGGGCACATCGGCAGCCCCGGCAAAGAGTGGTGCAATCTCCTCATCAGAGAAGCCGGCAATACCGCAGCCCACACGGGTTACGAGAAAACGGTACTCGGGGTGTGAACGGGCAAAGGCTATAAACTCATCGACATAGGGTTTTATCATCTCCACACCGGCCCGCATGGTAGGTATGGCATACGACCTGCCGGTAAGGCCCTTCCCTATCCCCCATTCGGCACCGAATTTCCGGTTGGCAATACAGGCGGCTCCACCATAATGTTTACCCGAGAGGTTGCTCCCGAAAACAAAAATCTCGTTATCGGCCAGGC
>CAJLYN010000350.1 GCA_905210875.1 uncultured Bacteroides sp.
GAGCCCCCGTGCCCAGAGCGACCGGCAGAAGTTTATCCAGACCTGGCGCGAAACACTCGAAAACGCCGAGCACCTATCGATATGGCAAGACAGTGTTAAACAACTGATATTCAATAAAGAAGGAGCTGTTTCGGGGGTTATAACCAACATGGAGGTAACCTTCATGGCCAAAGCCGTGGTACTCACCTGCGGCACCTTCATGAACGGACTCATGCACATAGGTCGCGTGCAACTGCGGGGCGGCCGCGTGGCCGAACCGGCCTCATACGGACTCACCGAGCAACTCGTGGAGCGGGGCTTCGTCGCCGGCCGCATGAAGACGGGTACACCCGTGCGCATCGACGGTCGCAGCGTACACTACGACCTGATGACCACCCAGGAGGGCGAAAACGACTTTCACAAGTTTTCCTACCTCGACAACGTACGCCGCACCCTCACCCAACGCAACTGCTGGATTACCTACACCAACGAACGGGTACACGAAATCCTGCGCGAGGGACTACCCGACTCGCCTCTCTACAACGGACAGATAAAGAGCATCGGGCCCCGCTACTGCCCCAGCATCGAGACCAAAATCGTAACCTTCCCCGATAAGACCGAGCATCAGCTCTTTCTCGAACCCGAAGGTGAGACCAGCCAGGAACTCTACCTCAACGGCTTCTCCTCGTCGCTGCCCATCGACGTGCAGTTGCGGGCCCTGCAAGCCATACCGGCCTTCCGCGACATTCGCATCTACAGGCCCGGCTATGCCATCGAATACGACTACTTCGACCCCACCCAGCTCGCCCATACCCTCGAAACAAAAGCGGTGCGCAACCTCTTCTTCGCCGGACAGATCAACGGAACGACCGGATATGAAGAGGCCGCCGGCCAGGGGCTCATAGCCACGGCGGCAACGAATTTGTACTGGGACGCGACGAAGCCTACATAGGCGTACTCATCGACGACCTCGTAACCAAAGGGGTCGACGAGCCATACCGCATGTTCACCTCCCGTGCCGAATACCGCATACTGCTCCGCCAGGACGACGCCGACATGCGGCTCACCCCCCGGAGCTACGAGCTGGGACTGGCCGACAGCGAACGCTACCGGCTGCTGAC
>CAJLYN010000351.1 GCA_905210875.1 uncultured Bacteroides sp.
GGGATAGAAAAATAACCGCCACCCGGAAATCTTGCGGGTGGCGGTTATTTTTATGGTGATTTTTTTCTTTTAACTGAAAACGCCGCTTAGATACTGTTTGGTCAGTTCGTGTTGCGGGTTTTTGAACAGCTCTTCGGCCGTACCCTGCTCGATAACCTCGCCCATGTACATGAACACCACATAGTCGGCAATGCGCAGAGCCTGGCGCAGGGTGTGGGTAACCATGATGATGCCGTAGCGTTCGCGCAGTTTGGCAAAGAGGTCTTCGATGTGTTTGCTCGATATGGGGTCGAGAGCCGAGGTCGACTCGTCGGCCAGGATAAACTGGGGCTCCACAGCCAGTCCGCGGGCCAGGCACAGCCGCTGTTGCTGTCCGATGGAGAGGGCCGATGCCGGACTGTGCAGACGGTCTTTTACCTCTTCCCACAGGTTGACGCCTTTAAGGTATTTCTCGACCGTTGCGTCGAGAACCTTGCGGCTGCACACGCCGTGTATGCGGCACCCGTAGGTAATGTTGTCGTATATCGACATGGGCAGCGGGGTGGGGCGTTGCGAGAGCAGACCTATTTTCTTCCGTATGTGAGTGATTTCGGCCTTGCGGTCATAGATATCCTCTCCGTCTACCAATACACGACCTTCGACACGCAGGTGTTCGGTCGTATCAATCATGCGGTTGATGCTGCGCAGCAGCGTGGTTTTTCCGCAGCCCGACGGGCCGATAATACAGGTTATTTTCTTATCGTGCAGGGTGAGATTGATATTTTTGAGAATATGGTTGTTGCGGATATAGATGTTCAGGTTTTCGATTTTGATAACGGCATCTTCTGCACGGTTGCACTCTTCGGCAAGCGAAATATCTTCATCGTGTTGCGACGACCGGTTGAACCCTTTGAATATATGACCGAATACAGACTTTCCTTTCTCCATTATTTTATCTTGTTTTTTGAAAAACGGTGAGTAATCATACGCCCCACAATACTTAATACGAGTACGATGAGGGTCAGCAGCAGGGCGGCGGCGTAGGCCCGTTCGCGCACCTCGGGCAGGGGGCTGCTCAACTGGAAGAAGATGGCCAGCGGCAGTGTGGCGGCC
>CAJLYN010000352.1 GCA_905210875.1 uncultured Bacteroides sp.
GACGAGAATAGAGAGGAGCAAGAAATAGAAAAAACAGAGACCGGCGGCACCACACCCGATGCCGGGGAGACCTCGCTGCCCGGCTATCAGACCCGCATTGTCTTCTTTCTCAAAGAACTTTTCGAGGGAGAAATCGTGTCGTTCGACTTCATCTACCGCAAATGGAAAGCCTGCCTCATCTTGCTGATACTCCTCTTCTGCTACATCGGAATCCGCTACAACTGCCATCGTAAAATGGCCGAGATAGAGCGCCTCCGCACCCGGGAGACCGAGTTGCGCTATGAGGCCACGACACTCTCTTCGGAACTTACCGGGGTGAGCCGCCCCTCACAGATTGAAAAACTCTTTGAGGAGAAGGGCATCGACATACATTCCCCCAAGACACCGTCGTACAAATTAAAACGGAAATCGTATGAAGAATAGAAGTCTGCATTTCCGTTACCTACTCATTGTGCTGGTCATCGCGCTCGTGTGCATGGCCATACTTTTCAAGATGTCGCGCACCATATTCGTAGAGCGCGACAAGTGGCAGGCCGAGAAGCCACTTTACGACACGGTGCCGGTGGTGGCTACACGAGGCAATATCCTGGCGGCCGACGGCCGGCTGCTGGCCACGACGATGCCCCGCTATACCATGTACATGGACTTTGCGGCCGACGGCTTCGACCGCGATACCTTCTTCCGCTATCTCGACCCCCTGTGCCGTGCCTTGGCCCGCATGCCTGGCGACCGCTCGGCCGAGGCCTACAAGGCCCATTTGCGTCGGGGGCTTACCCACAAGTACCGCCGGCATTACCGGGTATCGTTTGCCCGGCTCTCGTATGTGCAGATGAAGGAAATACTCGAATATCCCTTCTTCAACCAGAAAAACTCCAACAAGAGCGGTCTCGTTTTTGAAACGCTGTTGAGCCGGGAGCGCCCCTTCGGTATGCTGGCCACCAGTACGGTGGGTGGCGTATATGCCGGAATGGACAACGGCGAAGGGCGGGGCGGAGCCTCGGGCATAGAGCTGGCGTGCGACTCTCTCCTGCGGGGTGAGAACGGCAAGCGGGTGCGCCAGCGGGTGCTGGGACAGGTGGCCGGACGGAG
>CAJLYN010000353.1 GCA_905210875.1 uncultured Bacteroides sp.
ATAGGATTCGGCTCGGCATAGACAATGAACGAAAACTTTGTTTTCTCCTTGCCTCTGCACTCGCCTTTCGCTATCTTTGACCCATAAATTTGTTATGGAAAGAGGATTTTCTTTTTGTGCGTTTTTTTTCTGCGCAGTCGCTCTGCTCTTCTTCTCGATGTGCGGGGAGAACGAATCATGGCGTGCGGCCGTACCTGTGAAAGAGGAGGTAGGTGCTGCCGCATTGTCCGATACGATAGCCCCGGTGGAGGCTCCGTTTGACTTTCCCCTTCTCAAAAAGCCTGTGTTCCCCTCTCTGACGGTCTCGGTTGCCGATTACGGCGCATGTCGCGGGACGATGGCTACGCGGGCAATAGCTCGGGCCATTACCGATGTGCATGAACGGGGCGGAGGCAGGGTGATAGTCCCGCCCGGCGTATGGCACACGGGGCGCATCGAGCTGTTGAGTAATGTCGACCTGCATCTGTGCGAAGGGGCCGAGTTGCATTTCTCCGGCGAAGTGGCCGACTATCAGCCGGCGGTCTTTACCCGGCAGGAGGGAGTAGAGGTCTATTCGCTGGGCGCGTTGGTATATGCTTGTGGCCAGCGGAACATAGCCCTTACCGGGAAGGACCGGCTGGTGGGGCCGCCGCGCGATTGCGAAATACAGCGGCGGCAGATGAAGGGCGATGTCATCG
The DNA here is from genome assembly GCA_905210875.1 of uncultured Bacteroides sp. Taxonomy (GTDB): domain Bacteria; phylum Bacteroidota; class Bacteroidia; order Bacteroidales; family UBA11471; genus Caccoplasma. The sequence continues at coordinate 678 of CAJLYN010000353.1, forward strand.
AGAATCTTATCGATGCCGACTCTCCGGTCGAGAGTCGTCTCTACGACGGCCGTGGAGGTGGAAGCATATTTTTGCCCATGTTCTTTTCTCCGATAGATTGCCGGCAAGTCTATGTCGAGGGAGTTACATTTGAGAACACCCCTTTCTGGAATGTGGTGCCGGTCTATTGCGACACGGTCGTCATACGCGGCATCACGGTCTCTTCGGTGGGGATACCCCGGGGCGACGGCATCGACATCGAGTCGTCCCGCCATGTGCTGGTGGAGTATTGTACGCTGAGCTGTGGCGACGACTGTTTTACGCTGAAAGCCGGTCGCTGTGAAGATGGCTTGCGGGTAAACCGCCCCACCGAAAATGTCGTAATCCGTCATTGCCTGGCCCGGAAGGGACACGGTGCCATAACCTGCGGCAG
>CAJLYN010000354.1 GCA_905210875.1 uncultured Bacteroides sp.
GCCCCCTCATATTCACCCGAAAATGCACCGTCGGTCAACGGCAAACGTTCGTTTGTCATTGTAGCCGGTGCTACGATGGACAATCAGATGGTCTACGACCTTTTCTCCAATACCATCGATGCCGCGAAGGCGATGGGTGAGGAGAGTCTCTTTGTCGATACGCTGCGCACGGTAGTTTCGCAGTTGGCCCCCATGCAGGTGGGGCGTTGGGGACAGTTGCAGGAGTGGCTCGACGACTGGGACAATCCGCGCGACCGGCACCGCCATGTATCGCATCTGTGGGGACTCTACCCGGGTAGACAGATTACCTACAATACCCCGGTACTCATGGAGGCAGCCAAGAAAACGCTTTATGGCCGTGGCGACCACTCGACCGGCTGGTCGATGGGGTGGAAGGTCTGCTTCTGGGCCCGCTTGCTCGATGGCAATCACGCCTATAAACTCATTACCGAGCAGATACGTCCTACGACCGACGAGAGCGGACAGAACGGCGGTACTTATCCCAATCTGTTCGATGCCCACCCGCCTTTCCAAATCGATGGAAACTTCGGTTGCACGGCCGGTATTGCCGAGATGCTGGTGCAGAGCCATGCCGGAGCGGTGCATCTCTTGCCTGCCTTGCCCGATGTGTGGCGCACAGGTACGGTAAAGGGGCTGCGCTGTCGGGGCGGTTTTACCCTTGAAGAGATGTCGTGGAGCAACGGTACGCTCGACAAGGCACACATCCGTTCCACCATCGGCGGCACGTTGCGTGTGCGTTCGGCTGTACCCTTGGCCTGCAACGGCATTGCGCTGAAACCCCTCCAATCGACGGCCGAGACACCGGGTCTCTTGCTTGACCCCCAGTCGGTGCGCCGTCCGCTCATTTCGCCAGAAGCTCCCATCAATACGGTGGTGCCGGCCACACCCGTCTATTATTACGACATCACCACGGTGCCCGGCGGACTGTATGTGTTGAGTGCGGTCGAATAGATGAAATTGAGTGTAATTTGATGGACGAATGACCATAACATTTTGCAGATGTTGAGTGAATAGCTCCCGAATATATGGCGGGCCGCTTCTCAAA
>CAJLYN010000355.1 GCA_905210875.1 uncultured Bacteroides sp.
TTCGTAGGTACGACCTCCTATCAGTATCCCCCACGCAAATATACCCTTCCGGCCGATCTGTTGCGTAGTGACGGCGACAACGTGGTATCGGTGCGCCTTCTCAGTTACGGCGGAACCCCGGCATTTGTGGCCGACAAGCCCTATGGTATCGAGCAGGACGACAAGTGGCTCCCGTTCGACGGTGAGTGGCGCTTCCGTCGAGGTGCCGTGATGCCTCCGTTGAAAGGCGAAACATTCTTTGTGTGGCAGCCTACGGGACTCTACAACAGTATGATGGCTCCGCTCGCCTCTTGTGGCGTACGGGCCGTGGTGTGGTATCAGGGTGAGTCGAACACGGGCGATACCCGCCGTTATGCCGAGTTGTTTCCGTTGATGGTGCATCGCTGGCGCACTTTGCTGGGCGGCGATACCATTCCCTTTGTCGTTGTGCAGTTGCCTGAGTTTATGGCCGAACGTTCCTATCCGTCGGAGAGCGGTTGGGCTGCCATGCGTGAAGTGCAGCGCCGGGCCTCTCTCGAACTGCCGGCCACAGGGCTGGCCGTGACACTGGGTACCGGTGAGTGGAACGATATACATTCTCTTGACAAGAAGAGTGTGGCCGACCGGGTGGCCCGTCAGCTTTTCCGCCTCTCTTACGGAGCCGATGAGGTTGTCTCGCCGATGATTAAAGAGGCCCGTCGTGAGGGAGAAACCCTGATTCTGCGGTTCGACAACGGCGGTTCGCCCCTTGCCTCCGCGGCGTCTCTGCGGGGATTCTCGGTGCAGGGAAAGGACGGCCGGTATGTCTGGGCCCGTGTACTGGCTGTCGGTGCCGACACCGTGACGCTGCGACTGCCTGTCGACGAGCCTCGGCGGGTACGCTATGCATGGGCCGATAATCCCGGAAAGTCGTTGCTGTACAACGAAGAGGGGTTGCCTGCATCTCCGTTTGAAATAGAAATCTCAAACCAATGATACTTATATAGAAGTATGAAAAAAAAGTGTGTACTGCTGTTTCTGTGGAGCCTGTTGGTCTTTCCTCTTGCCGCCGAAGACGGGAGCCGTCTGTGGTTGCCGGCGG
>CAJLYN010000356.1 GCA_905210875.1 uncultured Bacteroides sp.
GTGCAGCCAAAGGAGCCGGCATCGGAGCCGGTATATACAAATCGACCGAAGAGGCCTTCTCCTCACTCAAAAAAATACAGGTCATCGAACCCGACACCCGCAACGTCGAAGCCTATAAAGAGGCTTACGCCCGGTGGAAAAACATTGTTGAAAACCTTATCAAATAATCAAATCCATACAAATAACACAAAACTATGGCAACAAAAGAGTACTTTCCTCAGATAGGAAAAATCAAATTTGAAGGAAAAGAGAGTAAAAACCCGATGGCTTTCCGTTACTACGACGCCGAGAAAGTCATCAACGGCAAAAAAATGAAAGATTGGTTGCGCTTCTCTATGGCTTGGTGGCACACCCTCTGTGCCGAAGGAGGCGACCAGTTCGGCGGCGGAACGAAGAAATTCCCCTGGAACGAAGGAGCCACCGCCCTGGAACGTGCCAAACACAAAATGGATGCCGGCTTTGAAATCATGCAGAAAATGGGCATCGAATTCTACTGCTTCCACGATGTAGACCTTATCGAAGAAGGAAACAGCATCGAAGAATACGAAGCCAACATGAAAGAAATCGTGGCTTATGCCAAGCAGAAACAAGCCGAGACCGGCATTAAACTGCTGTGGGGTACCGCCAACGTATTTGGCCACGCCCGCTACATGAACGGTGCCGCTACCAACCCCGACTTCGACGTTGTGGCCCGCGCTGCCGTTCAAATCAAGAACGCCATCGACGCCACTATTGAACTCGGCGGCTCGAACTACGTATTCTGGGGTGGCCGTGAAGGATACATGTCGCTGCTCAACACCGATCAGAAACGAGAAAAAGAGCACCTGGCCATGATGCTTACCATGGCTCGCGATTACGCTCGCGCCAAAGGGTTCAAAGGCACGTTCCTCGTTGAGCCCAAACCTATGGAACCGACCAAACATCAATACGATGTCGACACCGAGACTGTCATCGGATTCCTCAGAGCTCACGGGCTGGACAAAGACTTCAAGGTAAACATCGAGGTAAACCACGCCACACTGGCAGGCCACACTTTCGAACACGAACTGGCCGTAG
>CAJLYN010000357.1 GCA_905210875.1 uncultured Bacteroides sp.
TCGTTCTTGTTGTCGGCGGTGATGAATTCCTTCATGTTGGGCCACGCCCAGTTGCCGTTGAACCAGAAGGCGGTCTTGCCGTCCACCAGGTCAATGGCCATCTCGTCGTAGTCGGCGCCCAGAGGGTCGGCGTAGGCCACGTTGTACTTCTTCAGCACGTCGAACATGTCCAGGAACTGGGACATGCGGTCGTAAGCAGTCAGGTCCAGCTCTCCGGACTTGATCTGGTTGATGACCTGGGCCGCGCCGTCGGAGGTGCCGTCGTCGGCGGTGGCGACGATGCGCACACCCACATACGGCATTTGGCTCCATCGCTCGGTCGGGAAATTCATCGGGAGACTTTGTGTCTCGCCGGGTGCGGTCTCGAACGGTATCTCGCTACGGAACAGCAGCGAGTCGTTCTCCGGGTTGAACAGCTCCATCGACAGTCGGCCTTTGTAGGTTTTCCCGGTGGTGTTGCCGAGGCGTGTCGCTATGGTTACCCGGTCGCCGATGCGGGCAAACCGGGGCAGGTTGGGAAATACCATGAGCGGCTTCGAGGCGACAATCGTGTCGGTGTAGAGACCGTTGTGCATATCTTCTGTAACGGCCAGCAGTATCAGTTTCCAGGAGGTGTGGCTGTCGGGGAGGGTGAAGGAGAGGTCGACAAAGCCTCTCTTGTTGCTTTCAAGTTGCGGATAGAAAAAGGCTGTCTCTCTGAAATCCCGGCGCAGGGACGGAACGGCACTCCCGTTTTCGTCGGTCGACAGCCGGCTCTCGGTTTTTGCCGATGCCAGAAGCGTCGCGTCGGCCCGCAAACCCGGTCGGGCGAGGGCGTTGACCGACAACCGTTGCCCGTAGCGACCAGCGAGCCACTCGTTGTACCGGCCGTTGGCGGGGCACTCTTCGTCGGCCACTGTGTGGGCCGAGAGGTACTGTTGCCCGGGCGACTGGGTATAGACCGGTGTGGGGAAGGATACGACGTAGGGCGAGAACGACCACGAATGGGGCACGATGGCGTCGAGGGCCTGGTCGTACAGGGTGGCGATGAGGCGGGCCTGCACCGCTTTGCCC
>CAJLYN010000358.1 GCA_905210875.1 uncultured Bacteroides sp.
ATGACCGTAAAAGACCTGAGAAAAGCAACCAAACTGAAAGACAAACAGATTTATGCAGCTTTGGGTTGGTTGTCTCGCGAAGACAAAGTCTCAACAACCGAAGTCGAAAACGACTTGGAAGTATCTCTCATCAGATAAGACATCTGATATAGAACAGAAAAGCGGTGGTACACATCATGTGCATCACCGCTTTTTTTACCCGCAAAAGCTAAAAAGTCCTCTTGTTTGGTCGTAAAAACCCACTTTGCAAACAAAAAAAATACTATCTTAGACCCCTAAATTACAAATACACACATCATGAAAAATAGGTTAAAATTTATTCTGCTTTTTCTCCTTCCCTGCCTCCTCGTTTCGGCCGCACAGAAGCCCAAACAACTACTCATCGTAGCCCAGGACGGCACCGGCGACTACACCACCATACAGGAAGCCATCTACGCCATACGCGACTATACCCCCGTACCCATTACCGTCTACATCAAAAACGGCATCTATAAAGAGAAACTCATTATCCCCACCTGGAAATGCGACATCACCCTCATCGGTGAAAACGCCGACAGCACCATCATCACCTACAACGACTATGCCGGTAAAGATATTATCTACTTCGGCGACAGCATCGCCAAGATGGGCACCTTCCGCACCCATACCATGCTGGTAGCCGGCCACCGCATCACCCTCGAAAATCTGACCATTGAAAACACGGCCGGACGCGTGGGCCAGGCCGTAGCGCTGCACACCGAAGGTGACCAGATTGTCGTGCGCAACTGCCGTCTCAAAGGCAACCAGGACACCCTCTTCACCGGCGACGAAAAGAGCCGTGTCTATTTTGAAGACTGCTACATCGACGGCACGACCGACTTCATCTTCGGCCCCGCCATCTGCTGGTTTGAAAACTGTCAGATACACAGCAAGCAAAACTCCTACGTAACGGCCGCCTCTACGGCCCAAGACAATACATTCGGCTACGTATTCCACAACTGTCAACTCACAGCTGCCGACGGTGTAAACAAAGTAT